>CAWVSO010000013.1:0-15976 GCA_963932585.1 uncultured euryarchaeote | reverse complement strand
CGATGTCATTCAAAAATTCTTTTTTTTGGTCTAACTCTATGAAAGCTCGTCTCCGGTCTAAATCAAAATCAGTTATTTGAAGTTCAATTGAGTCTAGCTCGCCTTCTAAACGGGCAATACTAGCCTTTAATTCTTCTATTTCTTTTAAAATTAAAAATTGTTCTTGGCCGCCTTTGCGCTCTATTTCTAGATTCAATTTGCTTAGGTTTGATTCGATGGATATGAAATCATTTGATAAACTTTGGAATTCTATTTTGAGTTTAGTTAGTTGGTTTTCGGTGGTTTCTATTAGCGCTAATTGTTTCTTTAGTTGGATGGATTTTGAAGAAAATTCGGCTACTTTAAGATGGCTAGAATAAACTAATTTTTCATCTTTTAATTTTTGATATTGGAGTGCAGCTTCTCGTTCAGAAGATAGTTTTTGTAATTGTTTCTGAGTTTCTTTTATATGTATTTTTGCAGCGTCTACGTGAGCCCCCACTGCATCAAGCTCAGAAATAGATTTTTCTTTTTTGTTATCGAATTCGGCCACTCCAGCAATTTCATCTATTATAAGCCTTCGTTGAAGGGGAGTCATTTGTATGATACTAGTGACATCTCCCTGCATAACAACATTATAGCCTTCAGGAGTGATTCCAACATACGAAAGTAATTCTTGTATAGAAGATAGATTAACAGACCTATCGTTAACGTAATAATAAGAGTAGTAGTTTTTTTCAGTTTTTTTCACGCGTCTAGTAATTTTTATATGAGATACATCTCCCAAACGATCTGTGCCTAGGATGGAAGATATTTGATCTCTAGAAAGTTCGTTTGAAGAATTATTCAGAGTAACTTCTACAATTGCTTCGTTTGGTCTGATAGATTTATTGTCATCTCCCGGATTATATATTAGATCAGTAAGTTTTTCTGCTCGTATTCGCGAACTGCGAGAGAGCCCTAGACAGAATAAAATTGCATCTATTATATTTGATTTTCCAGACCCATTTGGGCCGCTAACTGTGGTAAAATCCTGATAGAAAGGTAACTCTGTGGTTCTGCCAAAACTTTTAAAATTATCTAGGAGGAGTTTTTCTATGTACATTGTTGCTTTGAAGGGTATATTTGAGTGAAGAAAAAATATAACCCTCAGGGATATATTACAGAAGAATTCCAATAATCTTATAGTTCTTGTTTTTTGATTGAAAAAATAACAATAGGCTTTAACTTGTTCAAACCGAACCGGGATCAATGGTTCAAGTTGAAGAAATGGATGTGATCCCGGTAATTGGTCTCGAGGTTCATGTTCAGTTGGAAACTAAGACAAAAATATTTTGCGGATGTAGTACAGATCCTGATGGAAATCCAAATACGAATGTTTGTCCAATATGTTTGGGACTTCCAGGATCACTTCCTGCGCTAAATGAGGCTGCGGTTGAAGCTGCGATTAAAATAGCTAAATCTATTGGGGCTAAAATAGCAGATGAAACATCTTTTCACAGGAAAAATTATTTTTACCCGGATCTGACCAAAGGATTTCAAATAACACAATATGACAAACCTATTTGTATCGATGGCGAAATGGAAATTAACATAGAAGGTGAAATCCGGAAAATTAGAATTGAGCGTGCACACCTAGAGGAAGACCCAGGGGGTTTACAGCATATATCAGGTGACAGTGATTATGTATTGATAGATTATAATAGAGCCGGGACACCATTAATAGAAATTGTCACTATGCCTGATTTAAGAGCTCCAAAAGAAGTGAGATATTTTTTGGCTAAATTGGAAAAGAATTTAGAATATCTAGGAGTATTTGACCCAGAAAGAGATGGTTCGTTAAGAGTTGATGCAAACGTTTCTTTGATTTATAAGTCAGATATTGAATCTGATGGATCCATCAGTGGAAAAGTTTTGGAGGCTGCTAATAGAATTGAAATTAAAAATATATCAAGTCACAAAGGTGCTGAAAAGGCATTGGTATATGAGATCGGTCGGCAAAAAAATGCAATTATACATGGGAGAGAGATTGTACAAGAAACACGACATTGGGACGAAGATCGCGGGATTACTATGTCTATGAGAAAGAAAGAAACTGAAGATGATTACAGATATTTTTCAGAGTTTGACCTCCCCATTTTAACTGGCGATTGGTGGAAAATGTATATTAAAAGTATAGACATTCCAGAATTACCAGAAGCTAGAAGGAAAAGATTTCGTGAAGAGTATGATCTTGAAAATGAAGTTGCTTCAAAATTAACGTCTGATAAAAAAGTGGCTGATTTTTACGAGATGATAGTGACTGAATTCGACCCAGGATTGGCAGCTAGATGGGTGGCAGACAATCTTCTTGGAGAGCTTAATTACAGGGGGTTGGGTATAGATGACGTTGAAAATCAGTTGGATGATTTTAGAAAATTGATAAGATTGGTTGAAACTGGGAAAATAACTGAAAAAAATGGCAAATCCGTAGTTCTTAGGAAAATGTTAGATAAAAAAATTAGCTTGGATATGATCATAGATGAAGAAAAACTAGATATTATTAATGAAAAAGGGGTTAAGAAATTTGTATTTGAAGTGATTGATGAAAATGAAAGTGCTGTTGAAGATTATAGGAATGGGGAATCGAATGCTATTAACTATTTAGTTGGAAAAGTTATGAAAAAAGCAAAGGGAAATGCAGATCCTGCTATCATTACTAAGATTCTTGAAGAGTTCTTTGAGCAAGAGAGAAAAGAAAGGAAAGGTTTACAATAGTTTGGGCACGACCGCAAAGGTATTCGGAAAACTAAAAGGGGATAATTAATGGAACTGATTGTATCAGAAAAAGAAATAGCTGCGAAACGTGTGGCGGAAATATTATCGAACAAATCTGCGAAAGCCAAAAAAATAAATGGCATTAATGTTTATGAGTGGGATGGGTGGAAATGCATGGGGCTTTCTGGCCATGTTGTGAGTTTGGACTTTCCAAAAAAATATTCTGATTGGAATAAAACGAACCCCTCAGAATTGATTGGCGCAGAGATAATAAAAAAACCGATTAGGAAAGACATTGTAGGAGTATTGAAGAAAGTTAGTGAGGGAATGGAACGAGTTATAGTTGCAACAGACTATGATAGAGAAGGGGAATTGATTGGGAAGGAAGCTTATGAAATTGTTCAAGAAGTAGATGAAAACATCCCTATTAAAAGAGTTAAATTTTCTTCGATTACAGAGAAAGAGATAAATGAAAGCTTCAGCAATCCTGGAGAAATTGATTTTAATCTAGCTGGAGCGGGTGAGGCAAGACAAGTGATAGACCTTATTTGGGGTGCTGCTTTGACACGCTATCTATCCCTTGCTGCGAAACAATATGGAAAGGATTTTATTTCGGTTGGAAGAGTTCAATCTCCAACGTTAAAATTGATAGTAGACAGGGAGAAAGAAATAGACCAGTTTATTCCAGAAGATTATTGGGAGATAGTTACACAAATAAATAAAAACGAAGGAGATGGATTCGAAGTCCAATACTTTTTTAACGAAAATGGGAAGGAAAGTGATAGGATAAAAGAATTAGAAGAAGCTGAGAGGGTATTTAAAATAATTGAAGATTCTGAAAAAGTGATTGTAACAGATGTAGATAAAAAGATACGAATTGATCAACCACCAACACCTTTTAATACAACTCAATTTATCCGTGCTGCGAGTGCCATTGGAGTAACTGCTAAGAGGGCAATGGATATAGCAGAATCATTGTACACTGCAGGATATGCGACATATCCACGAACAGATAATACGGTTTATCCAGAAAGTCTAGATTGCATGGAGTTGGTAGATGTTTTTTCAAAGCATGAGGTGTTCGCAGAGGATGCTGAAGAATTATTGAAACTGGGAAGGAATCCAACTAGAGGGAAAAAAGAAACAACAGATCATCCACCACTCCACCCTACTGCCCAGATTCCAGAAAAAGAAAATCTCGAAAATATAGAATGGAAAATTTATGAATTGATAGTAAGGAGATTTTTTGGAACTTTGTCAGAAGCTGCTGAGTGGGAACATCTGCGTGTTGTTGTTGAAACTAAAGGGGAATTTCTAAAAGCAAGTGGAAGAAGATTATTGAAAGAAGGATACCATAAAACATATCCCTATTACAATACCGAAGAAAATTTCATCCCAGGTCTAGAAAAAGGTGAAGAATTAAAAATAAAAGATTCCAGAATGGAAGAAAAACAAACTCAGCCCCCACGGAGATATGGACAGGCTAGATTGATTGAAACTATGGAAAAAATGGGGATAGGCACTAAATCTACACGGCATAATACAATAGAAAAATTATACCAGCGAGGATATTTAGAAGAGAATCCCCCACATCCAACAAATTTGGCACGTGGTGTCGTTGAAGCTGCTGAAAAATATGCAGGATTGGTGGTTTCAAAGGACATGACTGCGGAGCTTGAAGAGAGCATGGAAAAAATAGCCAATGGAGATATAACTATAGATGAAGTTACAGAAAGATCCAGGGAGTTGTTAAAACAGGTATTTGAAGAATTGGAAGGCGCAGAAAAAGAGATAGGAGAACATATAAGAAATTCATTAAAGAAGGACAAAATGATTGGACCATGTCCTGAATGCGATCAGATTTTGATTGTCAGGAGGAGTAAAAAAGGATCTTTCTTTATAGGATGTGATGGTTGGCCAGAATGTAAATTTACGTTGCCTT
This sequence comes from uncultured euryarchaeote, assembly GCA_963932585.1. Classification (GTDB taxonomy): domain Archaea; phylum Halobacteriota; class Halobacteria; order Halobacteriales; family Hikarchaeaceae; genus Hikarchaeum. The sequence continues at coordinate 11,298 of CAWVSO010000013.1, read as the reverse complement.
TACCGAAGAAAGGAGATCCAATAGTTATTCAAGAAGTTTGTGACACACATGGATCTAAACACATTAAAATTCTCGCGGGGAGAGGAACATTTGTATATGGTTGCCCTCATTGCAATTTAGATAATGCAGATAGTGAAGAGGACATTATAATTGGTAAATGTCCCGAATGTGATTTAAAAGAAGGTGGTGAGCTTGCCATTAAAAGGATGAGGAGTGGGTCCCGTTTGGTGGGGTGTACCGGCTATCCAGAATGCGGTTACACACTTCCATTACCACGTCAAGGGGAGATAGAAATAACATCTGAGAAATGTGAAGAACATGGACTTCCAAAATTAGTAATTCACAAAGATAAAAATCCATGGGAAATTGGATGCCCCATATGCAACTTTGAAGCATATAGCCAGAAAAAGAAAGATAAGAAGAAGAAGAACGCTAAAAAGAAATAATGAAACAGGTGAGAATAGAAAAGAATTTAATGGAATGGTTAAATTTATGTACATATAAGATCATAAAAGTACAATAATGAACAAAAATGATAGAATAGATCCCTCTATACAAGCCATACTAGATTCTGCAAATCGGAGGAAAACTTCTAATGATAAAGTAAAGGTGGCCCCGCGAATGCTTTCTAAAGCGTTTGAGAAAACTAAGGCAAGAAAACAGATTCCAATTATAGCAGAAATCAAACCAACAAGTCCAACAACGGAAAGAGTGCGTGAGGAAGATCCTGTTGAAGTTGCAATTGCCATGGTTGAAGGGGGAGCTACTGCATTATCTGTTTTGACTGAGCCGGAATTTTTCAAAGGCTCTATTGAAGCACTTGAGCGCGTTAGAGCGGCTGTTGATATCCCTGTCTTAAGGAAAGATTTCATCCTTAAAGAGTCGCACCTAGATGCTGTAGAATCGGATTTAATATTGATAATAGCTAGTTTTGTTGATAATTTGGAAGAACTATACTATTCTGCGAAAGAAAGAGGTTTTCAGGTGTTGTTAGAAGTGCATTGTGAAAAAGAAATAGAGATAGCCGTTAGTATGGGGGCAGAAATTATTGGCATAAACAATAGAAATATCAAAAATCTTGAGGTGAACTTGGAAACTTTTGAGAAACTTGCAGATAAAGTTCCTGATAAAACTATTCTTATTGCAGAAAGTGGGATTAGTAATGAGAACGATGCTATGAGAATGTATAACGCTGGGGCAGATGGATTGTTAATTGGAACAGCCATCATGGAAGGTAAAATTAAACAGAATACAGAACGGTTTACTCAAATCAAAATATGAATGGTACTAAATTTGGGAACTATGGGGGCCAGTATGTCCCAGAAGTTTTGATGCCAGCGATATCAGAATTAACAATTGCATATGAAAAATATGTGAAGAATAATGAAGATGGTTTCATGGATGATTTTCTCGAAAGGTTGCATGGATTTGGTGGCCGTCCAACGCCATTGCATAAAGCAGAGGGCTTATCCGATATTTATGGAAAAGAAATATATTTGAAAAGAGAGGATCTCTTGCATGGAGGGGCTCATAAACTCAATAATGCCCTCGGGCAATGCTTGCTAGCTAAATATATGGGTAAAAAAAGAATCATTGCAGAAACGGGTGCGGGGCAACACGGTACCGCGACTGCCATGTCGGCTTCGTATTTAGGTTTAGATTGCGAAATATATATGGGAGAGAAAGATATGAAAAGACAACGTCCAAATGTATTTCGAATGGAAATTAATGGGGCCAAGGTCAATCCAGTTAAAAGTGGGAGGGGGACATTAAAAGAAGCAATAAATGAGACCATGAGGGACTGGTCAGAGAGTGTAGAGACAACACATTATGTTATTGGATCTGTTGTTGGACCCCATCCATTTCCAATGATGGTGAGAGATTTTCAAGCGGTGATATCTCAGGAGATACGTGAACAGATTAAAAATGAAATTGGGAGATTGCCAGATAGTGTTGTGGCGTGTGTAGGAGGAGGATCGAATGCCATGGGTGCATTTTATAACTTTATACCCGATGAAAATGTTCGCCTCATTGCTGTAGAGGCTGGCGGTAATGGATTGGAAAAAATATATGAAGAAAATGTAGTTCAACATTCTGCTTCCCTTACCAAGGGAGTGGATGGCGTGCTGCATGGGGCCAAGACTAAAATACTCCAAGATAGAGATGGTCAGATAGCAGAATCCCATAGTATTTCTGCAGGTTTAGATTATGCAGGCGTAGGTCCAGAATTGGCATATTTGGTTGAGAAAAATAGAGTCATTCCAAGAACAATTGGAGACGATGAGGCAATTGAAGCATTCTTTTTAATGTCAAAGGTGGAGGGAATAATTCCGGCACTAGAAACTGCCCATGCGATAGGATATTTAGAAAATCATAAAGAAGATGATTTGGGAGAAATTGTTGTTATAAACATTTCAGGAAGAGGCGATAAAGATATTGAGACTGTTATGGAAGAATCATATAAAAGAGGGATAAAGAATCCCAAAATCGATAGGATTGGAAAAAATATATGAGTTTGATTACAGATGCATTTAATGAGGGTCCTGCATTGATCCCATATATTACTGCAGGAGATCCTGATGAAGAATCTACAGAGAAATATGTATCCGCATTGGTTAAAGGCGGAGCGAAAATAATTGAGTTGGGACTTCCATTTTCTGAACCAATAGCAGATGGACCCGTCATTCAAGAGGCAATAGAAAGATCATTGAAGGCTGGTATGAATCCAAAAAAGTTTTTTGAATTGGTTTCTAGAATAGACCAAAAAATCCCATTAGTTGTTATGACATACTACAACATAGTGTACCAATATGGAGATACTCCACTAGAATCATTTGTAGTTAAGTCTGCAGAATGTGGGATAGATGGAATGATTATTCCGGATTTGCCAGTGGAAGAAGCAGAAGAATTACTTGATATGTGCAATAGACATGGGATTGATTTGATATTCATTATTGCCCCAACAACGCCGGATGAGAGAGTGGAGAAAATTATGGAAAAAATTTCAGGTTTTGTTTATGTCCAAGCTAGATTGGGCATAACCGGGATTCGAACTGATGTGAATCAAGCCACTCATGAGAGTTTGAACAGGTTGAAAAAATACAACATACCGAAAGCAGTTGGTTTTGGCGTTAGTAATGGCGATCAAGCTAGAGAGATTGTAAGAGGAGGGGCAGATGGAATAATTGCAGGCAGTGTATTTGTAAATATAATTTCGAATGCTAACTCAAAAAATAATTCAATAAATGATAATGAAATAATGCAATTACTTGAAGATAAAGCACGTGAATTATCTAAAGGAATTGAAAGCTGAAATGGTAAGAATAAACCGTAACACACATAACCGGTGAGTGCGACACGATAACACACGAATGAACATTGGAGTTGCTGCTAGATTAGACAGAGTTGGGAAAAATAACAAATATGTCATTGTTCCAATAGACCATGGTCTGACACAAGGTCCAGTTAAGGGACTAGTAGATTTGGAATCAACAATAGACGCTATTACCAAAGGTGGGGTAGATGCAATTCTATCGCAGAAGGGGGTTGCTTCTAGAGTGCAGTTGAACAAGAACGGGGCGGGGTACATAATGCACCTAAATGGGGCAACTGATATTGGACCATATCCAGATAGAAAATGCATTACTGGGACTGTTGAGGAGGCAATTAGAATGGGTGCAGATGCAGTCTCATACCATATAAATATTGCAAGTGAATATGAGAAAGAACAAATTGAAGGTTTGGCAAATATAACTAAAAATGCCAACAATTTTGGCATCCCTGTTCTGGTTATGTGTTATGTTAGAGGACATGACGTAGATGCTAAAAATGCAGGAAATATTGCCCATGCTGTTCGAATAGGTGAAGAGCTAGGAGCAGATATTATAAAGACAGTTTACACAGGTGATGCAGATAGTTTTAAATCGGTGATAGAATCAACTTCTAAACCAGTTGTCATAGCAGGTGGCAAAAAAGGTACAGATGTGGAAACTATGGAAATGGTCAAGGGCGCAATGGATGCGGGTGCTGCCGGAGTTTCTATGGGACGTTCTATTTTTCAGCATGAAAATCCAGAATCAATTGCTAATGCAGTTGTGAGAATAGTGCACAGAGGAGAATCTGTAGAGATTGCAATGGAAAAATCGGGGCTATTAGATAAATGAAGCGTAGTGTTTGGCTTAAAGCCGATATAGGAGAATGGGAAAGTAAAAAACTGAGGATAACAGCAGGGCTAGAATCAGGTGTTGATTGGGTGTTGATTGACGATACGGATATAACTAAAGTCAGAGAACTAGGAAATGTCAAGATAGCAGCATTCAGTATGACTAGTGATGTTCAAGTTATGGAAGCAGAGGGTAAAAAAAATAATGTTGCTGTGGCAGATGCAGTGATTGTTGGAAAGAAAAGTGAAGGTGACGGGACGATTGAATTGCCTAAAGAAATATCAAAATCAATAGATATAAAATCGGTTAGAAGAGGAGGGGCTAATGGTGCATATATAAAAATATTATCGAAAGAATATGAAACTTTAGCCGAAAAAATAGCAGAGGTTAGCGAATTTACATTGGTCAGCGGTGAAGATTGGAAAATAATACCGCTAGAAAATTTAATTGCGCGGATTGGAAATGAAACCGAATTGATAGCAGGAGTTAGTAATTCTGAGGAAGCTAGAACAGCGTTTGAGACGCTAGAGATTGGATCTAATGGCGTGTTACTTGATTCAGATGATGTGGATGAAATTCGAAAAACGGTTGAATTGAGGGACTCAGGGGATAGAGAAGTTTTAAAACTAGAATGGGCAAATGTAATTTCAGTTGAAAGTAAAGGCATGGCAGATAGGGTATGTGTAGATACAGGATCCCTTATGGGATCTGAGGAAGGTATGTTAATGGGATCGATGTCAAGAGGCCTGTTCTTTGTGCATGCAGAAACTGCAGAATCGCCATATGTTGCATCTAGACCGTTTCGAGTGAATGCTGGTGCAGTTCATGCGTATGTTAGATCTATAGGAGGGAAAACTAGATATTTAGCAGAATTGCAGAGTGGAGATGAAGTTCAGATTGTAAGTATTAGTGGGGAGACTAGAGAAGCAGTCATAGGTCGTTGTAAAATTGAAAAACGTCCAATGATTCGGATCGAAGCTGAAATAAAAACAGAAGAAACAGTTGATAGGATAGAAACTTTGTTGCAGAATGCAGAAACTGTTAAAATTGAGACTAGAAATGGCCCCAAAGCAGTTACTTCTCTTAGCGCAGGAGATGAGATATTAGTATATTATGAAAATTCTGCTCGTCATTTTGGAGAATCAATTGAAGAAAGTATAATTGAAAAATAAGTTGAGATTAGAGAGATAAATATGATCTAATTTTGACTATGCAAATGATTTGAATCTTTTTAGAAGTTTGTCTTTTTTAGCTGAGTTGACAAGGGCCAAATCTAATACTTCTCGAATGTTGCTTACACAAGACAATTCGATTTTGCCTTGGTAATCTCTAGACAGCATAACATCTTTTTCATTTGCCTGAGGAATTATTACGTGGGAAATGCCAGCCCTTGCTGCAGCTTCAATTTTGTGAGTTACCCCTCCAACAGGAAGAACGTCACCACGAACGGAGAGAGATCCTGTCATTGCTAGATTTTGTTTGACAGGGATGTCTTCAAGTGCAGATATGACAGCTGTTGCTACTGTAACACTAGCAGAATCCCCTTCGATTCCGTCATAAGATTGGACAAATTGAACGTGGATATCATGAGCAGATAAATCAATTTTAGAAAATTTCTTAATGATAGCAGAAACATTTTCAATTGATTCAGTGGCTATTTTCTGAAGCTGACCTGTTGCGATTATTTTACCTCTGCCTTGAGTTGGAGTTACTTCTGCCATCACGGGAAGAACTATTCCAGAATCGTCCCCCATAATAGCCAAACCATTGACCCTAGCAAGTGATTCTCCATCAGTTATAGAAAGTGCATAATCTTTTCGTCTTTGAGTATATTCGTCTGTTAGTTGTTGTTCGATTGAACGGGAACGTGTCTTTGCATGGGTAACATGTTCCTTGGTAACTGAAATGGATTCTTCCGATTGGGCCAAATCTCCAGCTGCCCGGATGAGACCACCTAGAGATCTGAATCCCAATGTGAGATGTCCTTTTCTTGAAGCTCTTCTTTGTGCCTCTATTATTAATTCCCGGACAGCATCTGATTCAAAATGCGGGATTCTCCCATCGTTCTTCACTTCTTGGGCTACAAACTGAACATATTTTCTACGTGTTTCTGGAGTATCTTTGGTTGTATTATCCATGTATAGTTCATACCCATACCCTTTGATTCTATTTCTTAAAGCAGGATGCATATTTTGCATGGCATCTAGGTTCCCTGCTGCCACCATTATGAAATCAGTGGGCACAGGTTCTGTTTGCACCATTGCACCAGAAGAACGTTCTGACTGACCGGTTATTGAAAATTTACGCTCTTGAATTGCGGTCATCAGCATTTGTTGAGATCGAGGTTCAAGTGTGTTGATTTCATCGATGAAAAGAACACCTTTATGGGCTTTATGTATCGCCCCTGCTTCTACACGATCGTGAGCCGGGGTTTCCATTCCACCAGATTGAAATGGATCGTGGCGAACATCCCCTAGGAGTGCACCTGCATGTGAACCGGTTGCATCATGGAAAGGTGCCACATCATCTTCGGCATTATTTATTAATAGGTTCGGTATCAATGATTCGATTGATCTAGAACTATACTTGAATGCTATGTAGATTACTGCTGCACCTATAATTCCAAGAAGTGGATCTTGGGCTATTAAAAGAGAATATCCCACTACAGCTATAATTATTATCCACATTAAGAATGATCTCATTTGGTTTTGTTTTTTAGATTCTTCTTTATGCGCGTCGATTATTTGTTGGCCTTTACCAGTAGGGACAGTTCGAATCTTTGGAACATTTTTATCATCAGGATTTTCATAGACCAGAACATCTTGAAGTTCTTCTTTGGGAAGCAACTCCGCCATTGCTTTGGCTAACATTGATTTCCCAGTGCCAGGAGATCCAATCATCATAACATGTCTATGTTGGGTTGCAGCTTTTTGGATTACCTCTGTTGCCCTATCTTGACCAATAACTTGATCAATTAATTTAGATGGGAGTTCTATTTCTTCAGTAGTATTGAAGATCAAACCTCCAAGAAGATCGTTTTCTGCTATGTCTTCATTGATGACTAATTTTTTTTTAGAATCTACGTCTTCGGGCTTCTGAGTGGATTGAGAAGTCTGAATAGAATTTTCATCATGTGTCGATTGTTTCTTTTTAGGCATAAATGCGGTATTGATATTTGATGTTAAGGGTACTGATATACTTTTTGTAGCAGGTGTGAGAATTGAAACTAGTTTGGTTTAATTGAGCATGATTATTGAGAATTTGCACGCGGCATAGTTATTACAGATGAAAACGATCGTTAGAGCATGAGCAGGGGGATCTACATTGGACGTTTTCAGCCTTATCACAATGGACACCATAAAATGGTAGAGTCGATTTTAAAAGATGTAGATGAGATAATATTGGGCATAGGAAGTGCCGGAGACTCCCATACAAAGGAAAATCCATTTACCGCGGGTGAGAGGACATTAATGGTCACTAAAGCAATTGAAGAGTTTGGTGCAAGGGCATATGTAGTTCAAATAGAAGATCTAAAACGTAATTCTATTTGGGTCAGTCATGTTGAGAGCATAAGCCCAAAATTTGATGTAGCTTACTCCAACAACCCATTGGTCATTCAGTTGTTTAAAGAGGCTGGAAAAGAAATTCGACAAGTCTCCATGTTTGATAGAGATGTGCTAGAAGGAGCAGGTGTGAGAATGAAAATGAGAGAAGGCGGAGATTGGAGATCATTAGTCCCTCAAGAAGTGGTCAAGATAGTAGAAGAAATTGGAGGAATTGAAAGAATTAAAATGATTAATGAAAGCGATTCTAAGAGATGAAGAATTTAATAACGTTTAGTTCTGATTTTGGTTTTTCATACCCAGGGGCGGTTAAAGGAACTATATTAAAAAGAATAGATGCAAATTTGATAGACATAAGCCATAGATTCCCTAGAGGCGATACCAGAACTGCTGCTTTTTGGTTAAGAGAAATAATTCCGCAATTTCCTGAATGTGTACACATAATTGTGATTGATCCGGGGATAGGAACAAGCCGAAAAGCGATTGTTGTGAGATCTGGTGGGCATGTATTGATAGGACCAGATAATGGAGTTTTATTCCCTGTAGCTGAAAAATTAGGCAGTGCAGATGTGTTTGAGATAATACATAAAGAAGTAAGGGACAAAGTATTCCATTGGAGGGATATTTTTGCACATACAGCTGCAGATATTTGTGAAATTGGTATAGAAAATATAGAAAATATTTCGAATCTCAAACCTATTGATTCATTTGAAAAAATTCTATTTTCCGAACCAAAAATTAAAAATAGAAGTATAGATGCAGAGATACTAGTAATAGATGATTTTGGTAATTTGATAACGAACATACCAGGTGAGATATTTAAAGAGTTGTTTGAAGAATCAGTTAGAATTGGAGAAAGTATAATTCCAATTAAAGATACATATGCAGAAGTTGAAATTGGAAAATGTGTTGCCATGGTAGGAGATCATAACATGGTAGAACTTGCAGTTAATGGCGGAAGAGGAGATAATTTTTTTGAAATTGGAATAAAAGATAAAATAGAGCTTTACTGGTAAAGAGTAAAATTAGCTTGATGAAATAATATCATCGATTCTAAGAATCATAGTTGCGGCTTCTGTGGCACTTTGAATAGCTTCACGTTTGACTGCCGCAGGGTCTAGAATACCATGCTCCACAGGGTCACCTAATTCTCCAGCCCCAATTGAAGCTATGATTCCGGCCCTTCCTGATTCGTTTGCTGCTCGAAGGTCAACAAGCGTGTCTATTTGATCTAGACCTGCATTTTCAGCTAGTGTTCTAGGAATGATTTCGATTGCGTCGGCAAACGCTTGGACTGCTAGTTGTTTTCGGCCTTCAATTGAAACGGCTAAATTTCGTACTTGGCTTGCAATTCCAATTTCAACTACCCCAGCCCCAGGAACTACCTCACCAGATTCTGCCGTTGCAGTTACAACATCCAATCCATCACTTATTGCACGTTCTAATTCGTCAACTATATGTTGAGTTCCACCACGTATGAAAAGTGTAACGGCTTCTGCATCAGAACCTGAACTGACGAATGTCAATTCGTCCTCGCCGAATTTTTCAACGGTGATTGAATCTATGTGCCCCAGATCCTCGCTTTGGAGATCGTGAAGTGTTGCTACCCTCATTGCCCCAGTGGAACGAGACAGGGCCTTTGCATCGTCATTGTCGACATCTTCAAATGCCAAAATATTTTTATCTGCTAGGAAACCGGCTACCCTATCATCTATATCTTCTGTGCAAAATACTACACTAACGCCAGCATCTGAAATTGTATCTGCATATCCGCGAAGTTCTGCCTCCTCTGCCTCGAATGCTGCGGTTAGTTGATCTACACTGTTGATGGTAAACTCAGCATCTACTTCTGGATCACGTATCTCGAGATCCATATCTATGATTAAAACTTGTCCATTTGTTACAGAAGTGGGCATGTTTTCGTGTGCTTTTTCTGATTCAAGTATGAATCCTTTCACCAATTTGGTTGCGCTTGAAGAAGCACCCACTCGAGTTTTGAGATGAATGTTGTCTTGGTTTACTTTTCCAGAGTCTTTAACGTGGTTAACCGCTTCAACAATTATTTTTGAAAGATCTTCTGGAGAGATATCCCCAGTTCCCTTGCCAGTCATACTAGTTGTAGCAACGTTATGTAGAACTTCGTCGGTTAAATCTTCTGTTAAAATGAAGGAATTGATCGCCTGTTGTGCAATTTTATTTGCTTCATGATAGCCTTCTACAATGGTTGTTGGATGAACTTCATCTGCAATAAGTTTTTCAGCTTTTACTAGAAGCTGTCCTGCTATTACTGCCGCAGTTGTAGTACCATCTCCAACTTCATCTTCCTGAGATTCTGAGACTTCAACAATCATTTGAGCTGCAGGATGTTCGATATCCATTTTTTTGAGAATTGTTGCGCCATCGTTTGTTACGACAACGTCCCCAGAAGAAGATACTAACATTTTATCCATGCCCTTTGGGCCTAATGTAGTTCGTACTGCTTCAGCAACTGCCTTTCCAGCTGCAATGTTCGTGGTTTGTGCGTCTCTGCCTTGAGTGCGTTGTGCACTGTCACCGAGTATAATAAACGGCTGCCCGTATGCCATAGTAATCACTAAATGAACGTTAGCGAGTCTATATTAATTTAACGGAGTGAGATGGTAAAAATAATTAGATTGAAATTGACCAGTAAGATACAGTTGCAAAGCGTTTGCCGATATCAGTTGAGGTCATATGAGAATCGAGATATTTTACGCCTTTTGCAAATAAAAATGGAAGTTTGCGATATAGACCATATGGGAAAAAGAAATCATTTGTGGATCGAATAGATTTCGCATTTGTATTCAGCAGTAGTTTAAACATGTCTGAATTTTTGTGGAGTTTTGAATCCATAGGGAGTATCCAATTGTAAAGAGATCTTGCACTATATGCGTTAAAAGTATCAAATATGACTTTATCACTGGAGACACGAAGCATTTCTGGGAGAAAATATTCAGGGTGCGGAGTTAAATGAAAAAATCTCATTGCGAGGACTATATCAAAAGAAGAATCTTTGAACGGCAAACTCGATGCGTCTGAATAAAGGAAATTCAAATTGCCTGTAAGGGGTGAATCGGGTATTTTTTTACGGCCCATATTTATCATTGCTTTGGATATATCAATTCCGGTGACGTCTGCCCCTAATTTGGCTAGCATTAGACCAAATCGTGCAGTTCCACATGCGATTTCTAAAATTTTCTTTCCTTCAAAAATATCTATTAGGTCGATTACCTGTTGTTTTTCTTTGAAATCGATTAATTGACCTCCATTTGAGAACCTTCTTTCATCGTATTGGTTTGCGATGAAATCTTCTTGGTACCAATTCTGACCTTTCATTGAATATTCAGAGATAAGAGATATTAGAATAAAACTATTCAGGTTAATAGATAGTTTGCTTCGATGGATTTTAACAAATGCGATGCGAATCAACTGTGTGGAACTAAGAGAAGAATTAGCAGCAGCTAAAATGTTAAATGTGGAAGAGTTAGCTAATTCTATTATTAAGATCGGGTTTGAATGTACTAGATGCGGGGCGTGTTGTAAAGGTGATGTGG
>CAWVSO010000012.1:0-15983 GCA_963932585.1 uncultured euryarchaeote | reverse complement strand
TGAAAAAAGCTTAGAAGAATTGGTAGACATACAAGCAAAAGATATAGGTTACCTGAATAGAGATTTGATCAGAGATATAGTCAAGTGTGAAATTGAAAGATATGTAGAAACGCTTGAGAGAGGGAGTAGGAAAGTGAATCAATTGAGTAAAGAGTACGCCGAAAATGGAGATTCTATACCGATAGATGAACTAATAAAACTTTATGACTCGCATGGAATTCAACCGTCTATGGTGAAGGAAATAGCAGAAAAATCAGGAGCAAATGTCAAGATACCAGATAATTTTTATTCCCTTGTTGCTGGCATGCATGAGAGAAAGCAATTAGAAAATTCCATTGTTTTGGACAAAAAATATATGTCTATAAAAGAAGTTCATAAAACTAAAAGACTATATTATGAAATGCCTTCTGAAACTGAGTTTGATGCAGTAGTATTGGACACCATAGATGCTGAAAATGGCAATTCATTAGTAATTTTAGATAGGAGTTTGTTTTATCCAGAAGGAGGAGGGCAACCGTCAGATATTGGTACTATTTCGGATGGGATTTCAAAGATAGACGTGGTTAACGTCCAGATAGAAGGAGGAGTTATTTTTCATGAGGTGAAAGGAAATGTCAAGATTGGAAGTTCGATTAATGGGGAAATAGATAGATGGAGGAGGAATAGATTAATGCGCCACCATACAGCAACTCACATTATAGTTCATTCTGCCAGGTTGTTATTGGGTGGGCATATACGTCAAGCAGGGGCTCAAAAAGGAGTGGACAGTTCTAGAGTGGATATACAACACTATAGGAAAATAAATAGAGAAGATATAAAAGAAATTGAGAAAATAGCTAATAAAATTATTGTCGATAATGTGGACATAAAACAAGAATGGCTTGATAGACACGAAGCAGAAAAACAATACGGATTTGATTTGTACCAAGGAGGAATACCAAAAGGGACAGATATCAGATTGGTCCATGTTGCAGATGATGTTCAAGCGTGTGCAGGAACACATGTGATCAAAACTGGAGATATAGGAATTATTAAAATAATAAATACCGAAAGAATTCAAGATGGCATTGAGAGAATAATTTTCTCTGCAGGTGATGCAGCTATAGAAGCAATACAAAAAACAGAGGATATACTGATGGAAAGTTCAGATACATTGAACGTTTCTCCGATTGATTTGCCTAAGACCACAAGAAGATTTTTTGAAGAATGGAAGCAAAGAGGAAAATCTATTGATATTTTGAAAAAAGAAATTGCTAAAAATATAGGGAAAGGGGAAATGAAAGAATTTGAAATAGGAGGAGATTATTTTGTTATCCAAAGGATTGATACGGATATAGATCAACTTCGGGAGGTTGCAAATGCCATTGTTAGGGAAGACAAGGTTGCAATAATAGGAAGTGGTGAATCAGATGTAAAAATAGTTGTTGCCACTCCAAAAGGAAAAAGTATAGATGCAAGAAAAGCGATAGTAGAATTAACAAAAATAGTAGGTGGGAAGGGAGGAGGTTCTTCTGATTTCGCCCAGGGAGGCGGTCCAGAATTGAATAATCTTGATGATGCCCTAGAACGTGCGGAAGACATATTGAAGAAATTGATTTAAGAATAATAAATTGAGTTTTTTAGGGAAATCCAAGGAAGTTTGAACCACATATAAGTATAGAATTTGAACCGTTACCGTCTACGAACACGACGGGAATTGAACCCGCGACCATCGGATGACTTCCCCCAACACAAATGTGAAAAGGATAGAAGTCCGACGCTCTGTCCAGGCTGAGCTACGTGTCCTATAGTTATCTGGTGTTTCGAGCAGGCAAAAATAGCAGGGTTCAAAGCGGGTGGGGAAAAACATCAATATAAGAGGTTGAAAACGGTTATTATGGAAATAATTGGAGTAATGGGATTGCCGGGGAGTGGCAAAACTGAAATATCTAATTATGCCAAGGATAGAGGCATACCAGTTATAATCATGGGAGATATTATTCGAAAAGAATGTTTATCGAGAGGTTTGGATCCGTCAAGTGACCATGGAATGGTTGCCAAAAATCTTCGTGAAGAAATGGGTGCAGATGTAGTGGCTAAATTGGCCACACCAATGGTTCAAGCTGCCATAGAAAAAAATGATGTGATCCTCATAGATGGGATCAGATCAGAAGAAGAAATTGAGTTTTTTAGAGGAGAGTTTAAAAGCGAATTCAGGTTAATTAAAATTGAATGTCATTTTGAGATAAGGTCGAAAAGGGTTAAGAATAGAAATAGAGATAATCAAAGTGTAGAAACACTAGAACAGAGAGATGAAAGAGAATCTGGTTTTGGTGTTGTGAGAGCTATGGAGAAAGCAGATATAAAAATAAATAATGATGGGACTCTTGAAGAACTACAGTTGAAATTTTTAGATATAATTAAATAATAAAAGAAGCGAGTGCTAAAAGTATAATTATGCCGAAGAAGTCGCAAAGATTGGTTACGAATGGAATTGCCACATCATCGGGATCTAGCTTGAACCTATATGCAGAATAAGTAGCTGCCAAAGCTACAATAGAAGCAAAAATTGATAGAAATATACCACTTAAAGTAGATATTATAACTACATCGGTTATATTAAGAACTGAGACAAAAACTACGCTTGCTGAAATCCAAGAGAGTGCACCTATAAAGGGGAATATAGTAATTGAGAGAGCGATTGTAGAAAGAATGTTTCCAGTTAAATGATAATTAGAGATATTAAAATCTAAAAGACCTAAATGGAAAGAAGTAGACAAGCGAGCTGAAAGTGTGCTGCCTAGGCTGCCTGCCGTCCCTATAGTTACGGGGACAAGGATCAATAAAGAAGGATATTGAAAAAGTGTTGATTCGTACGAAGATAAAACTAATCCAGTTGATATTTCAATACAAGTTAGAACTGTTAAAATGGGCAGCATTGTTTTGATAATCGAGCTAACAGTCCAAGACATCTACCCACCCCCAAGTACAATTTTTACTGCAAGGAGTAAAAATGAAATCCCGAATATATCCCCTATTGTTGCGACTAGTGGGCCTACAATAGTATCAGGATTTGCGCCTCTGCGATACGCTGAGAAAATAACAGAAACTACTGCAGTTATTAGGACTGTTCCAGATAAGATACCCGCCAAGAGAGATATTGAAATTAGAACCCAAAGAGAGGCAACGGGGAGAATTATTAAAGTTAGTAAGAAATAAGCAAAAATGGCAGCTATTGTTGCTGCAAATAACCCATTAAGAAATGCAGCGGTTACTGCTGCATTAACTCTAGAATCAGAAAAGGATATTTTTGGCTCAATTAGTCCTTGATGAAGTCCAGTTGATAATCTAGCCCCCAAAGAGCCATAGACATTTCCTCGTATGGCTAATAATGCAGGGATTAAAACTAGTAGTCCCGGGACAGCTTGGATTTCTGCCTTCATACCCCCTAAAATTATCCCAGCGATAATGCCACCAAAACTGCTTAGAAGTAATGCAGGCAAACCTTCGAAATATGCCTCTTTAGTTAGTTCTCGAAGGCCCATAATGATCCAAGAAGACTTGGAATTGTTAAAACATCATTGTATTACGATTTGTCAGATGAAATGAAGTTTATTTTAAGAAATCCATAGGATCCATACTGTTTCCTTTTTGCATTTTTTTCATTAATCGTTTGAAATCTCCTTGGCCAAGCCCTTGCATTTGTTTAATTCCTTTTTCCATGGTTTTGTGCTGGGAAAGTAAATCTCTAACTTCGTTTTCATTGGTTCCAGATCCATGAGCAATGCGCGTGATTCTACTAGCCCCTATTTTTCTAGGATTAGTTAATTCTCCAACTGTCATAGAATCCATAATAGTATCAAAGACTACCAATCGATCCTGAGTTAGGGCGATCGCATCCGGTGGGATTTGATTTGAATTGTTTGTTCCGAAGCTAGGAATCAGATCTATGATTTGATCCAGAGGTCCCATCTGATTCATGGCGCGCATTTGTTTACGCATGTCAATTAATGTAAATGGCCCTTTTAATATGGACATGGGGTCCCATTCTTCATCTTGTTCTTCGAATTCTTGCATTGCACGTTCTAGACGTTCGGTTAATTGTTGAAGATCGCCCATACCAAGTAGACGTGAAATAAAACCATTTGGTTCGAATCTCTCGATATCCTTTATAGTTTCTCCAGAGCCTATGAAAGCTATGCATGTATCCGTTTCGTGGACTGCAGTTAGTGCACCTCCGCCTTTTGCAGTACCGTCGAATTTTGTTATAACAACTCCATCAATACCAATTGCTTCATGGAACAATCTAGCCTGTTTTTTCGCGCTTTGGCCCAAAGATGCATCTATTATTAAAAGAGAGATATCAGGGGCAACCTGTTTTTCTATTTGTTTGAGTTCTAAGATTAAATCATCTTCCAGTGCATGCCTCCCGGCGGTGTCTATTATTTGAATATCTGTGTTGCTGGTTTCTTTTAGTCCAAGTTTTAATATATTAAATGGATCTTTAGAATCAGGAAGTCCATAAAATAAAACTTCTGCTTTTTCTGCCATTTGCTTTGTCTGCTCATATGCCCCGGGTCGGAAGGTATCGGTTTGTATTATAGAAGAAGAAAGTCCTTTTTTAGAAAACCACCAAGCTATCTTGGCTGCAGAGGTTGTTTTACCAGAACCTTGTAAACCCACTAAAAGAATTTTTTGAGGAGATAGGGAGATATCTGCGCTTTGGCCGATAAGATTAACTAGCTCTTCGTAAACTATTTTAAGAACATGATCGCTAGCTGATGCTCCAGAAGGTGGTTCCTCTTTCAGAGCCCTTTCGCGGATCGAATCAGATAACTGCATTACTAATTCAACATCGACATCGGCCCCTATGAGAGCTCTTTGGATATCTTTGATGACTTCATTTATATCATCGCGAGAAATACGTGATTTTCCCCGGAGTTTATCCAGAGATGTCCTCAAAGAAGTTCCAAGATCCCCTAATACCATTTAGTGACGATAGAAGTTAGGACTTTAAATCAGTATCAGTGTTAATTGGGATGGGTTGATAGGTATTATTGTTTGTGAGTGAATATCATAGGAGAGCCACTTGGGGTTGTTGATATACACAAATTAAGGGGTTCGTCTAGGTTTAAACTAGTTAAGTTTTGTTTGCATATTATAAGATTATGAAAAGGTTTGTCACATGATGGACAGGCTATTGCAGTGGTATTTTGGTATGTTTTTATTGCTTTATTTTCATGCCGAGGTGTTAAAAATGATAATAGTTTCTCAAATTCGGTCATGTGTTTAAAATTGACCGGAGGAAATAAATCAGTTGCTCTAGAATGAATTGTAAAATAGATTATAGATATTTGGAATAAATATTTTTGAATTTTGGATATTAATTAAACAAATCATTTATGAAAGTATCTGGATTGAATTGATATAAATCTGAATAATCTTGTCCACATCCCAAGAAAAGAATTGGTTTTTTGAGAACATGTGCGATAGATATTGCTGCACCGCCAGATGTATCTGCATCTGATTTTGTTAAAACTATCCCATCTATTTCGGCTACTGTGTTAAAATCTCTAGCCCGGTTGACTGCATCTTGACCTGCTATTGCTTCATCTACGAATATAGTTAGATCTGGAGACACAACGCGATTGATTTTTTCTAATTGTGACATGAGATCTTTATTTGTATGGAGTCGCCCGGCAGTATCGCACAGCACAACGTCTATGCTGTTTGATTTTGCATATTCAACTGCGTCGTAAAGAACAGCAGTAGGATCTCCACCTTGTTTGTGGCTAATAAGTTTTTTATCTAGAGCTATAGAATGAGATAATAATTGTTCATTTGCACCTGCACGGTAAGTATCGCCATTTGCGAGTACACTAGAATACCCATGAGAATCTAAAAGTGAAGCAAACTTTGCTAATGTCGTGGTTTTTCCAACTCCATTAACTCCGATAAAAATTATTACGATAGGAGTTTCAGTAGAAGATAGAAAATGTTTGAAATTAAATTTGTTTTCTGTGAGCACTGAAAGTAAAGCTTTTTTTAGAGAAGATTCAACATGAATTTTGGTTCCAGTTGTTATTTTACGAGAGGTCCCGATTAGATCTTGTTTGATTGAACTTATGATTGCATCTACCACGCCTAATTCTACGTCTGAGGATAAGAGAGATAATTCCAGATTCTGTAAAGATTCTGAGAGATTATTTTGATCAAAAATAATTTTTCCTTGAGCTATCGATGAAACTCGATGAGAAATACTATTCGAAGGATTTTTTGGCCCAGATTCCGGGGGGATAGGGATTAATTCTTCTGGAGAGGATTTGGAAGAGTTTGACTCGATATCTTTTTGAAATCGACTAATTGATGATTTCAGCCTATCGAACATGATTTTAACCGTTCCAGGCAGGATTATTTTGAGATTGTAATTGGGACATGTGTTCTTGTGCTTTTTGCTTGATTTCATCCCCCTTAGATTGCAATTCTTTGATTGCTTTGGAAATTTCTTCTATTTGAGATACGATTGAATTGGCCCTATCAGAAAGGGTAGATTTTGTTTGTTCTTTTGTTTGTTTAAGTGAATAATCCCCACCTATGTTAACAACGAATTCATCTGAATTTTGAATTGATGCTTGAACATAGGTTTCACTCCCAAGAGGGACTTGAATAGTAATATCATTTGATATAGAATCAATGGCCTCAATGGCGACATCTACATCTTCTTTCAGCATTTGTAGACGTTGTATTTCGGTTCTTAAAGCGTGAATTCGATTCTCAAGCTCCAATGCCATTTGAGACATCGCCCTGAGTTCTGTTTCAGCTTGACTCATTTGAAGAAACCTCTTCGATTACTATTAAATTACGTTTTAAATTATGTTTACTTCCAAAAGTTGAATAGCAATGTTCAATTGCTAGACTAGAATTCAATGCATCCATCTCTATTTGAAATGGCGCCCAGCTGTTACCAGATTTAAAACGACCTGTTATTTCGAATATAGGCATGTTACCACTTCGGGTAGCATGCAGCAAGAAGTTTACTAAACCAAATTGAGGAGTAATTTAGAGATATACGTAAGAGAGTGTCGCAGAATCGATAAAGAATATAAAACTACTATTCCAAAAACCCCAAAGTTTCTTCGATTCTACCAAGCTCGGGTCCAGTGGTATTTCCCCCAGAAACATAACCGTGAATATTTGCCACCAATCCAGACCCTATGAGAGGACCGCCATAATTGATAGATCCAATATATGCAGGGACATTGAAATGAATTTGTAATTGTTCGATTTCTGCATCGGTTGTCATAGGAGGGCAGAGCATCCCAGTATTGGTGACTACAGCTGCAGTTCCAACAGTTGGGATTCCTGCAATTTTAGATCGGATGACAGGGACATCTAGAACTTCTTCAACTATTGAAATGGATTCATCTGTCAAAGAGTTATGCACATATGCCCCATAATCATTTGCCAATACAACATTCCCTATAGCATTTAGAGACCCAGGAATTTCTTTTACAGGCAAATCCACTTTAGAAATAATTTTTTCTTTCTCAGATGTTGTTATTTGTGAGCTTACTATTATACCAGAATTGTTACCGCACATTAGTGCCCCTGTAGTGATAGACCCGCCTATGGTTGTTTCTATTAAATTTGTCCCTAATTCAGAGCATAATTTTTCTGTTAAAATATCGCCCAAATGTGGCATCGTAAAAAAATAATCATCAGTTGAAGAAACAAAAACGCCTATGCAAGAAGTCCCAGATATATTAGTTTTAAGCACGGCTAGGCTGCATGCTCCGCCTCTACTACGTTTTTACCGTCTTCTTCGAATCGGGCTGCACGGATACGGATTTTTCTAGGCGGGTGTTTTTGTCCACGGGCCCAAACAAATTCATTGATTGAAGAATCAAGTTTAACATCATCTATAGAGACTTTGAAATGTTTTGCTAAATATTGCCGGATTATAGACATTGCTTTTTTAGATCGTTTGTAAGAGGGTACGGCGAATACGTCACGTAGAGGTATCGTCACCACCCGTTCATCAAAATTATTAGAGCTCATTCGTCGGTATTGTTAAGGCGCCAATGACGTCGTTTTGAATTTCTAACAGTTCCGCGATTTGTCTTAAGTATAACCCAAACAGGAACTCGACTATTCTGACGGTCAAGCTTGGCTAACCGTTTCTTCTTAGGTTTAGTTTTCTTGACCATGGATAGAATACCTATTGCACTAGTATATTAAAAAGCTATCATTTAGATTTTGTTCAAAGTCATTTATTGTCAAACTATTAATGGATTAACAGTTGTTCGTCTATGTGATTGAAATAAATGTCGCAGGGCTTAACTTTTAACCGAGCATAAGCAGGTTATGGTGAAGGAAAACGAAAGTGGTGGAAACCAGAAAAACAGAGGTTTTGGCGATCCATACAAAGGTTTTGACATTGACCCCACTATTTTGAGAATGGGTTTAGATCCTAAATATATAGATCCGGTTGATTCTCATGTATTGCCAGACATACTAGATGATTCTGCAATAGCTAAAGATTTGGCTAATGTAGATGAACTAATCGAAATAGGCATAACCTACATGATGATGGAAAAATTTGAACAAGCTATTGATTCTTTTGCTCGGGCAATTTGGTTTACAGATGACAGTGAAATTGCTCAAGAAGCGTGGATTAACAAAGGAGTTTCTCATTCGGAACTGGAAGAATTTGATGAAGCCATAGGGTCTTTTAAAGAAGCAATAATTACAGATCCAAAAGGGAGTTTCATATCTAAAGCAGAAAACAATCTCGCGTTTGCTATGTGGGAATTTGGAAAAGATCAAGAGGCGATGGAGCATGTTGACAAAGCGATTGATGCAGATGAGAGATTTGCAGAAGCATGGTACAATAAAGGGTTTTTCATGAATGAGAGGGGTTTACCTGATCAAGCTTTATATTGTCTTGACAATGCCATTTCTCTAGGGTATCATGGAGTAGAGGTTCTTGAAGAAAAGCTCCGTGCATGTGATGGGATCGGGGATTATGAAGAAGAAGAAAGAGTTAGAATTGAGATTCAAAAAATAGTAGAACGAGAGGGTATGGAAATGATTGGTTAAAAATAATATTGAGAGAAAGAAAAACGAAAAGGGGATATGTAATTCGGGTTGAACCTATTTTATGAGTGAATCGGGCATACTTGATACGGAAAAAATAAGGAAGGATTTCCCCATTCTTGATATAGAAATTAGAGAAGGAATACCCTTAATATACCTAGATAGTGCTGCGACTTCACATACACCAAATATAGTATGCGAATGTATAGAAGAATACTACAAAAAAATTAATTCTAATATACATAGAGGCACGCACAAATTGAGCATGGATGCGACTGATGCATATGAAGAAGCCCATGACAAAATGATCGAGTTTATAGGAGGTTCTAGCCGTGAAGAAATGATTTTTACAAAAAACACTACTGAATCAATTAACTTAGTGGCCCAAGCATGGGGATTAAGAGAGCTTGACGAGGGCGATGTAATAATACTTACAGAAATGGAGCATCATGCTTCTCTAGTAACGTGGCAACAAATTGGAAAGAGAACGGGAGCTACCGTGAAATATATCGAAGTTGATGATGCAGGCAAACTAGATATGGAACATGCAAATGAGATAATTGACAAAGATGTTAGAATGGTATCATTAGTCCACGTATCTAATGTTCTTGGAACGGTGAATCCGGTGAAAGAGCTGTCAAAAATGGCACATGAAAACGGAAGTTTTGTACTAGTTGATGGCGCCCAAGCAGCACCCAGTATGCCAATTGATGTTAAAGAATTGGATGTTGATTTTTATGCTTTTTCGGGGCATAAAATGGCAGGTCCAACTGGTATTGGTTGCCTTTATGGAAAAGAAGAAATACTAGATGAGATGGAACCATTTATGTATGGAGGCGAAATGATTAGAAAAGTCACATATGATTCGTCTTCATGGAATGAACTTCCATGGAAATTTGAAGCCGGCACTCCACCAATTTGCCAAGGGATTGCTCTTGCTCGGGCCGCAGAATATTTGGAAAAAATTGGCCTCGATAAAATTTGGCGCCATGACAATGAACTAGCAGAATATACGATTGAATCTCTTTTAGAGTTCGAAGGGGTAGAAATATATGGGCCTCCTGTGGGAGAGGAAAGGGGCGGATTGGTATCGTTTAACTTGGAAATTCCCCACGCACATGATATTGCATCTATTCTTAACGATCATGGCATTGCTACTCGAGCAGGAGAGCATTGTACTCATCCACTTCATCGAAAATTAGGTATTTCGGGATCAATTAGGGCTTCTTATTATTTATACAATACGATGGAAGAAGTTGACAAATTAATTGATGCACTTCGTGAAGTTGAAGAAATATTTAGAACATAGAATTAAGATGAAAGAGGAATGGCTAGAGTGGACGTTGCTTTGAAGGTAGCTACAATTTTGGACCCAGGTTTTAAGTTTAGGTTAGATATACTTTCTAATGAGATTAAAGCCACAAATATAATACCGTTTCCGACATCCAAGATAACTTCTGCTATTGCTTCATGGGAATTGATAGATTTGACTACACAATTGAAACGGTTGAGGGCACTTGATTCAGAAGAAATTGGAGCAGAAGAAGGGGCATACAAAGTAATTGAATCTGACCTAAATGATACTTGTACCTTCTTTGAATTGGAAAAAAGAAGAGATTTTATTATACCAGCTTGGGTGAGTATAGTGGCGATTTCACCATTGCGAGATTGCACTTCTCCTTGAAGTACTATTTCTGAAATTTCTAAGATACCAGAAAAAGTGGCTTCCATTCTACAAAAATGATCTAATAATTCATATGCCTTGGGGGTTAAATTACTCCCGCCACCTTTGTGACCGCCTCGATTTCGGATTAACAAAGGGCCAGAGTGTTCTTCTAATTCGCAGATTCTCTTGTGGGCCCTTGAATAAGATCTTCCTAGATGAGAAGCTGCAGAATTAAGAGAACCATATTCTAAAACTGTTTTTAAGAGAGTAGCGTCTTTTGAATTAAAAGAAATAGGCCCTAGTTTGAAAATGATATCGAATTCTTCTGGCACAATTGGCTTAGGAAGTGGAGAGATAAAAGTAGTTATGTCAATAAAGACATAATGAAAACTGTTATGCCTTCAAAGACATAATGATGGATAAATTAAGGGGGTTAAAAAATGAAAATGACTCGTAGGGAAATGATTGTCACTTCAGGAATCCCATCGATCATATACATTTGTGGGTGCTTGAGTGAGAAAGATATGCCAGCATACAATTCAGTTGAAACAGAGAATAGAGGCGTTTATTTGCTAATTGCAGGGAGTTTATTGAGATCTGTTGAGATAGGTATGAAAAAAGAAATGATACACAAGATAAGAGTCGAGTCTCATGGATCAGTTACAATTGCTAGACTAGTATTAGAAGGTTTAAAAAATCCAGACATAATTTCGTTGTCAGACCCCATTCTTTTTGACAAGATGTTGAGTTCGAAATGGTATGTTGAATTTGCTTCAAATGAGATAGTTATTGCATATAATGACAACACAAAAAATGGTAGATTAATTTCTGAATCTTCTGGTGATAATTGGTATGAAAATATATTAAAAAATGACATCCGTGTTGGAATTACAGATGCCGAGATGGATCCTTTAGGTTATAGAACTTTATTCATGCTTTATCTTGCATCTAGATATTATGGCGTGGATGAGATTGAAGAAGGTATTTTAGCAAAAAGTTTAATTTTTCCAGAGACAGAATTGATGAGTTATTTTGATATCGGTGCAATTGATGCAGCTTTTGTATACAAGAATATGGCCGTTAGTAGAGGGTATAAATACATAGAATTACCCCCAGAAATAAACTTAGGGGAACCTTCAAAAATAAAAAATTGGTATTCTACAGCGGAGTATAGATTTAAAAATGGAGACATGGTTTATGGAGATTGTATAAGGTATGGCTCTACAATAACAGAAAATGATTCTAATTCTGTTGTGTTAGAAGTGTTTAAACAACACATAATGGGAGAATATCTTGGTAATTTTGGATTTAAAATTCCAGAGGATTATCCCAGATTAATTGGAAAAATTCCAAAAAATATTGAGAGATACATATTAGAATGAAAGATAAGATTCCCATCACAGGCATATTGGGCGGGATTCTTGTAATTTACTACATTGCACCTATTTTATCTCTTTTAACGTGGGGGAGTGGTGAAGGGATAATCTCTAGTGTTAGGGATGAAGTGGTAATTTCGGCAATTTTGACTTCTATGACTACATCTTTTTTTAGCGTGTGTATTTCTGGAATTTTTGGAATTCCACTAGCTTATGTATTGTCACGTGAGGTGTTTAAAGGCAAAAATATAATTTTGTTCCTTGTTTTTTTACCTTTGATATTACCCCCGATAGTTAGTGGGATGGTATTGCTTACACTCTTTGGTCCAGAATCGATACTAAATTCATTTTTTATTTTTGAAAATGCTTACCTAACTCAGTCAAAAATAGGCATAATTATTGCACAGGTATTCGTTTCATCTCCGTTTATTGTAATTGCTTCGAAGGTAGGATTTGATTCGGTAGACAGGAAGCTAGAATATGCATCTAGATCTTTGGGGAAAACGCGCATTGAAACTTTTTGGAGGATTACAATTCCACTATCCATAAGAGGGATATTAGCAGGTACTATGCTAGCTTTTACAAGATCCATGGGAGAATTTGGTGCAACTATTATGATGGCTTATTATCCCCGAACTATGCCAACTCAAATATGGGTTTCTTTTATCACAGAAGGATTAGATAAAACAGTTCCAATGGTGATGTTACTGTTGCTCAGTTCGGTAATCGGAATTGTGTTACTTAGTATGTTAGGCAAAGAGGTGATGACCAATTACACTCCATATTAAATCATTGGTGAAATCATTTGGAAGGTTTTGTTTAGGACCTATTAAATTAAATGTCGAAGATGAAATTTTAGTGATTTTAGGACCTTCTGGATCGGGTAAAACTACATTATTGAACACTATCTCGGGAATTATGGATATAGATAACGGAGATATTTGGATAGACGAGGAAAAAATTTCAGATATTCCAATGGAAAAACGAGGAGTATCGATTGTGTTTCAAGAAGGTGCTTTGTTTCCCCATATGAATTCTAAACAGAATATAGAATATGCCTCCAAAGATAAAAAAAATGTGGCGAATATTGTAGAAGTTTTTGGGATAGAAAATATAATGAATCGTTCTGTGTTAACTCTGTCAGGAGGGGAGAAAAATCGCGTTTCTCTGGCTAGAGCATTAGTTTCCGAACCTAGAGTTATGTTGTTGGATGAACCACTGAATAGTTTAGACTATCCGGTCAAGAGAAGGTTAAGCACAGATCTTAGAAAAATATTGCACTTGTTTGAAATGCCAGTAATATACGTTACGCATGATAGAGATATTGCTTTTGAAATTGGAGATAGAATTGCAATTATGGCTGATGGGAAAATATCCCAAATTGGAACTCCAAAAGAAGTGTTTGAAAATCCTAAAACTGTGGTAGCTGCAGAACTAATGGGTGAAGCAAACATACTTCGCGTGAAAGTTGTTAAAAGTGGTTTGAAAGATACTATGTTGGAATGGGGACCATATAAAATTAAAACCACAGATAAAAAAACTAAGAACGAATGTGAAATGTATGCTTGTGTCCGTCCAGAAGACATTGTCTTAGAAAGTGGATCCAAAGTCGAGAATCTGATACATGGAGAGGTTATAGAAAAAATATTTAAAGGCGAAAAGTGCATTATAGAAATATCAATTAAAGGGATAGAAAATAATATCAGGGCGAGTTATTCTTCTAAAGTATATGAAATTAAAGAAGGAGATTTTATTAAGGTTTTAATTCCAAAAAATTCTATTCGGTTGATAGAAAAATACAATTAATGTGTAATCAGAAATATTTTACATAACAGGGAGTTTAATTACTGTGAGTATGGCACTAGGATCAGATATGTATAGGCAGCAAATTCTTGACCATTATAAACATCCACGTAATTACGGGGAATTGAAGAATCCTACTTTTTCACACACAGGAGAAAATATTTCTTGTGGGGATGAATATACAGTTGATGTTGAATTAGATTCAGAAAAGAAAATCATTGTTGCAATTTCTTTTAGAGGAGAAGGTTGTGCAATTAGTAAAGCTTCAGCTAGTATGTTATCAGAAGTTGTTATAGGAAAGACGATTGAAGAAGTTTATGAAATGAACAGGGATGATATCATCGGACTTTTAGGAGTTGAAGTCACCCCTATGAGAATTAAATGTGCAGTATTGGCAGAAAAAATAATACAAGAGGGATTACAACTTTACGAAAAAGATAAATCCTAAGAAAAATTATTCAGGTTTTAATCCGCCGCCTTCTACAAGCATTATTGCCTCCCCATCCGGTAGATTGGGGGCATCGACTAGACGGACAACACGTTTGGTACCTTTTGATTTACGCAAGTACAGACGGAAAGTCGAAGTGTGCCCAAGAATGTTTCCTCCAATAGGTCTGGTTGGGTCTCCAAAAAAGGAATCTGGATTAGATGACACTTGATTTGTAACAAGCGTTGCTACATTGTATAGGTCTCCAATTCTCATTAGATCATGGAGATGCTTATTTAGTTTTTGTTGACGGGCTGCTAGTGTCCCCCTTCCAACATATTCCGCGCGGAAATGTGCCGTTAGAGAATCCACACACACTAGATGGATTGGGAATTTAGAATCCATAGATTTTCCAACTAATTCCTTGGCTTTTTGCGCAAGTAACATCTGATGATTTGAATTAAATGCTTTAGCAACATGAATATTTTCAAGCATAGATGCGACTAATGCTTCGATTGAAATTTCATCTTCGGGTGAACCATCGATACCATGTAGACGCATGGTTGCTGCCTGTACATCTCTATGGAGTCCACGGACCATATCATCGATTCTCTCGGGACGGAAGGTATCTTCGGTGTCTATGAAAATTGCCGATCCTTCTAGTCCACCTAGTTCGCTAGGGAGCTGAACATTAACTGAAAGTTGATGAGTTACTTGAGATTTACCAGAACCAAATTGCCCATATACCTCGGTTATAGATTGAGTTTCTACACCGCCACCTAATAGATCATCCAGAGCAGGTACGCCCCAAGTTAATTTACCTATTAAATCCCTTCTTTTCTTGACTTCTGTTGCGGTTTCGAATCCACCAATATCAGCATTTTTCCTAGCAGCTTGGATGATTTCTGCAGCAGTTCCTTCACCAATATCTGCTGTACTAGATAATTCTAAAGGGCTCGCTACTGCAAGGGATTGATATGAATCGAAACCATTTTCTCGAAGTTTTTCTGCAGTTGCCGGGCCAACACCTGGAAGATCTTCTAGAACCAATACGGGTGATTTTTTCTCTTTTTTGGACGCGTTTGTTGTCATACAAATGAGGAATGGACAAGAGAGGATATAAACTTCCGTATACAGTAGAGTGAAAGTGAATAAATAAATTATATTGCTGGGATAAACAAAAAAAGATTAAATTTACAATTGTAGAATGAATCTAAGATTAGTGCGTTTATATCATTAGAGATACTACGTTATAGATATGTTAAAAAATTCAATGATATTTGCAATTTCAATAGTTATTTTAGTTATTGGATTGGTGATGTTACTTATTGGAGAATCAACACACTATTCCGAATTGGTTTGGATTGGGGGAACAATTGCATTGTTGGCAGTAGCAATACAAACATACCAGATTGCATCTCAGAAAAAAGAGTAAATACGGGAGGGGGAATAGATAGCCCTTAATACGGAGAATAATGGAGCTTTTCGAGACGTGATATTCGTTCTTCTACAGGTGGGTGGGTTGAAAATAGTTTTCCGATGAAATCTAATTTGAATGGGATTATGAAAAATGCATTCATTTCTGATTGTGATTTGAACTGAGAAGGTGGAATATTAGAAACACCACTAGAAATTT
>CAWVSO010000011.1:0-17337 GCA_963932585.1 uncultured euryarchaeote | reverse complement strand
CTCTCCGTCTCTAATCGCTTTTTCAGTACTTTCATAGTCATCGAAATATCTTATATTAAAGTATTTCTCAAACTCTTTGATCAGTTTTATTCCATTTTCACTTTCTCGATCTGGAAATTCTGAATGGTTCAAATCTATTATGGCGTTACCCGAAATTGGTATGGGCTTCCCCGTTGCAATCTGGGCCTTTGAATATGATTTTCCAAACGAATCTGCTGTACTCATTATTTCTCCTGTAGATTTCATTTCAGGACCCAATCTAGGATCTGAACCACTGAGCCTGTCAAATGGCAAAACAACTTCTTTAACACTTATCTGTTCTGGAATGTGCTCTTTAATCCCCATATCTTTTATCTTTTTGCCTGACATCACCTTCGCGGCAATTTTTGCAATTGGAATCCCTGTTGTTTTCGATATAAATGGAACCGTTCTAGAGGAACGTGGATTGGCTTCTAACACAAATATATCCCCATTTTTTATTGCTAGCTGTAGATTTAGAAGGCCCACTATATTTAATGCCCTGGCAATTTCTTCAGTTATTTTACGAATACGTCTAATCATACCGTTATCTATATTTTGCGGTGGTATCACGCAAGCAGAGTCTCCTGAGTGGACACCTGCAGATTCAACATGTTCTACTATTCCTCCAATCAATACATCTATCCCATCTGATACAGCATCCACATCCAGCTCAATGGCCTCTGATAAAAACCTATCAATCAACACACAATTATCTGAACTGACTCTCAATGCTTCTTTGATGTTCATTTTTAATTCTGAACTATCTCTTGCTATATGCATTGCCCTTCCCCCCAACACATAAGAAGGACGCATAAGTATTGGATATCCTATTTCATCTGCAAGCAATAATGCATCATTCTCATTCGATGCCTTTCCTCCTTTTGGCTGAAGTATTCCCAACCTTTCCATGAGGCTGTTAAATCTTTCTCTGTCTTCTGCTATATCTATCGATTCAGCGGATGTCCCCATTATTTCACAATTTATTTCTCTTCTTTTTATTTCTCTTTGAAGCGGGCCTGCAATATTAACTGAAGTTTGACCTCCAAATTGAAGCATAACACCTTTGGAACCTGTAGCTTCAATAACATCTGCAACTTCTTCTGCAGTAATGGGCTCAAAAAATAATCCATCAGATGTATCATAATCAGTAGACACAGTTTCTGGATTATTATTAATAACATGCGTTTCTATACCTTCTTCTCTGAGGGCCAAAATTGCATGTACGGCACAATAATCAAATTCAACACCTTGTCCAATTCGAATGGGTCCTCCTCCAACAACCACAATACTTTCGGCATTCATGTTAACTCTCAGTTCTCCAGCCGCAGCATCCCCTTCGTAAGGTCCACTGAACCATTCTGGCTTTCTAGCAGAATAGTAATATGGAGTAGCTGCTTTGAATTCACCTGCACAAGTGTCAACTTGTTTGTATGTTCTTCCAGGTACAATCTTCTCTATATCATCAACTGTCCATTCTCTTCCCATTTCTCCAGAATTGGTGCTTTTAGCTGGTAGCCATGAACACTGCACATCTTCATAAACTCCACCTAATAATGCCTTAATCTCATGGTTAGTAAATCCCATTGTTGCAGCCTGGACAATTGATTTTTCCATGTCATTTTCTTTAATCGCATTGCTAATTTTCAAATATCTCTCTACATACCATTCATGTATCCCTGTATTTTTTGAAACCTGATCTACCGAGTGTCCTCTATGAAGTGCTTCAAACATAGCATAAATTCGATCTGGAGTGGGCTTCTGCAAGTAGTTTTTTATTAAATCTTCATCACTAACTTCATCCCACTCAATGGCTGGATTGTATTCACTCGATCTCAATCCTTTCATCAATGACTCTTCAAATGTTCTACCAATCGCCATAGTCTCTCCTGTAGATTTCATCGCAGTAGTCAACTCGAAATCAACCTCTGGAAATTTGTTTTTTGGCCAACGGGGTATTTTAGTAACAACATAATCTATAGCTGGTTCAAATGCAGCGCTAGTTTCTCCTGTAATCTCATTTTTAATTTCATGAAGACATTTGCCCAAGGCAACTTTCGCTGTCACTCTTGCTATGGGGTAACCTGTTGCTTTTGATGCTAGTGCAGAAGATCTAGAAACTCTTGGATTTACTTCTACAATACGATACTCTCCATTTTCTGTCTGATTATCTCTCCAAGCAAATTGTATGTTGCACCCCCCTTGGACTCCCAATTCTCTAATAATTTTCAAAGCAGAATTACGCATATCTTGATGTGCTATGTCTGGTATGACTTGCGATGGAGTCACCACAATTGATTCACCTGTATGTATACCCATAGGGTCGATATTTTCCATATTGCAGATAATAATGCATGAATCAGATGCATCTCGCATAACTTCATATTCTAGTTCAATCCAACCAACAAGAGATTCAGTTATTTGAACCTCTGAATTTCTCGACAGCTGCAACCCCTTGTGAACTCTTTCCTTTAGAGTTTTTAAATCTCCAATAACTCCTGAACCACTCCCTCCTAATGTATATGCTGTTCTCAAAACTACTGGGAGTCCACCAACATTTTCAACTGCGATTTCTATCTCATCCCTGCTCATAATCTTCTCCGATTTTGGAACTGGTTCTCCTATTTTCTCCATTCTAGAACCAAATAAATCCCTATCTTCAGTTGCATAAATAGTGTCCAGAGGAGTTCCCAATATTTCTACACCATATTTATCTAATATCCCTTTTTCGGCCAATTCAGCTGTGATATTAAGTCCAGTTTGACCACCCAATCCTGCTATTATTCCATCTGGTCTCTCTTTCCGGATGATCTCTTCAACAATCTCCGATGTGATTGGTTCAATATAAACCTTATCTGCCATATCAGGATCTGTCATAATTGTAGCAGGATTTGAATTAACTAGCACTACTCTGACACCTTCCTCTGATAAAGCACGACAAGCTTGTGCTCCCGAATAATCAAACTCTGCAGCCTGACCAATTAGAATAGGTCCACTTCCTATTAAGAGGACCGTCCCTCCTTCTTTTATCATCTATGTTCGATTTGGTCTGGGGAAAGTAATAAGTCCGACGATATTGAGAAACGTATCTTATTCTCTTTCAAAATAATTCTTGACTAAATTTTTCCGGGTCCAAATCTCTCTCCTCTCTGTATTTTTCAACAAATTCTGAAATGTTAAAACTTAACATTTGCTTTTCAAATTCTCTAATTGAAATTTCATTTTCAGAATGACTGATGGCATGTTCCATTATTTCAATAATCAATTCTACAATCATTTCATGTAGTTTGAAAGAATTAAATTCAGTAATCCACAATGCAGAATATCCTAGATACCCATCTTCTTCAGAATCAAAAAAAGTGACCTCTTCTGGACATTCTTCAATAACCAAACCCATTATATGCGCCATTCCAAAACCACCCCATCTCTCAGAATCAACCACTTCTATTGCTTGGGTGAGAGAATTTACCAAAAAATCAGGTAAAAAACGAGTTAGTGGATTAACATCCGTAACCACTGCATGATAATTTCCACATCCGCATTTCAATTCTCTCATCCCCAAATCAATTTCATGAGAATTGATAGTTGCACCACATGAAAGAACAATTGATTCTCCTCTATCAAACATATTCATTTTATCATTCACGGCCAATTTTCACGCTTATCTTCAACAATCTCAATAGCTTCTTGCAACTCATCCTCTCCCAATTCCCATCCAGCTTTTTCGGCTGCTTCTTCAATACGTATGCATTCCCATCCAGTTTCTTCAGCTATTATTTCATCCAGCACATCCGTAATCAATAACACATGGCGATCTGTATCAAAATGTTGTTTGACACTTTTCATACTCTCCCTCTTCCCCTTAGGACCTGAAAAGAAATCCTGCCTAATTCTTTTTTTACGTGTATAATTCGTGACAACATATGTTGGCTCATCAGTCACAACACCTACATATTTACTCCATGAACGTGCATTCTCAAATACCTCCCCTGGGGATTTCAATTTCTTCAAAGCTGATAGTTCAAAAGCAAGAGTCATCGTTCCCTGTGATTCGACCATATTCAGACTTACCTAATTCCCTTAGAAAGCCTTTTCGATAAAATGTGAATTTATTTATTTAAATGCGTTCTTCTATATCCTTCAAATTAAATCTCTCATTTAATAATGAAGACTCTTGGATAATTCTTTTATTTTTACTCAAAATCAATTTTTTATATATGCTCTGGGGGGACACATTTCCTATTAATACTCCTCCAATTAATCTCCCTTGTCTGAATGCCAATCTCCTCCATTCATTTTCTTCATATTTTCTCTCAATGTATTCTTCTCCTTTCGAAGGATGTCCGAAAGACACGATCGGATATTCAAAATGCGTTATCGAATATGATGGGACCCATTCAAATTTCTTAAAATTATCGCCATTTACCATATTCCAACCTGCAATAGCTCCTTGTTTTTTGGCACTTCCCCAATCCCCATTTTGATTCTTTTCTTCTAATATCACATCCTGATATTCTGCCACGTCACCCGCAGCATAAATTCCATCCGTATCTGTGGACATATATTCATCTACTAAAATTCCATTATTGCATTTAACATCCGTTCCTTGTAATATTTCTGTGTTGTAATCTAGTCCAACTGCAACACCTACAAAATCTGTTTCATGAACTTCTCCGTCATTTGTCACAACTGATTTAACCTTGCCACCACTGCCATTGAAACATTCAATTTCTCTATTAAATAGTGGCATCACATTTCTATCTTCTAATGACTTATTAATTATTTCACCACCTACCTTTGAAAGAGCATTTCTCCACCAGATGTCTCCTCTCATTATATATTTTCCTCTGATTCCATGCGCAGCACAAATAGCTGCCAAATCGATACCCAATAGACCACCACCTATCACCACTCCATCATCCGCAGTTTCAGCATGTTTTCTAATTCGCTGTGTATCATTTATGGTCCAGAAATGATGGATCCCTTCCAAATCACTGCCGGGGGCATTCATTTCCCGAGGAGTTCCTCCCGTTGCGATCAATAACTGATCATATTCTTGAGTTTCACCCGTTTCCATCTCTATGATTTTTTCCCCCGAATCAATTCTTATAACTCTGGTATTTAATCTAAGATCTATATTCTTGTTCAAATACCAATCTTCATCACGAATTTTAGTAGTTTTTTCTTTCACTTTGCCTTTAGCAAATTCTTTCAACAATATCCTATTATACATAGGTGTACCTTCCTCAGTTACCATTATAATATTGGACTCAAGATCATTTTCTCTAATAACCGTGGCAGCAGCATCACCCGCAATCCCATTACCAATGATACAATATTTTTTCACCATTTTCTCTATAAACTAAATTTTTCTTTTCTAGAACTATCTTTTTCTATAATTAATCTCGCACATTCCATTCCTGATTCTATCGCACCGTTCAAACTCCTCTCTGGATACTGGGACCTACTAGCCATACCAGCATAGTATATGCCTTCATCCAAATCTTCGGATAGGTCATAAGGGACAATTTTATCTAGATAACCCATTTCATATATAGGTGCACTTAGTGGATTTTTAGACACTTCAAACCATTTAATTTTATCCTCATCAAAATGCTGAAATAATTCTTTAATCCCTCCTATCCAATATTTTTCGATTTCCATATCTGTCATATTCCATACAGGATCTTCAAAATCCTGTATGTAGCTCACCACATAAAAAAGATGATCTCCTCCATACCGCTCAATCGGTATAAAATTTGTATGTTCTATAATTGCCCCAAAACGAGAATTTTCAGCTATATTCAACCAGTATGTTTCAGTTAATTTTTCAGAATAACTCACAAGTGCACACACAACGCCTTGAAACTGGATAGTGCACTCATAACCTGTAAGCTTATGTAAAACTTCAGGCATTGTCGCAACAATAACTGCATCCATTTCTTCAACGATCTCCCCTTCATCCATCTGAATACTAACTGAATCAACTCTCTTATTTCTAACAATTATCTCTTCCACCCTCGCGCCTCTGATTATGTTCTCTTCTCCAATATTTTTCTCAAGGGCACTGATTAATTCTTTAAACCCTCCTTCTATATATCCTAAAATCTCCCCTTTAAAAAAATCCCTTTCGCCTCTGAACCTAATTCTGCCCAATAACCACGCGGCACTAATTTTATTTCTATACTTACCAAATTTGGCCTCTAACAACGGAACAAAAAAACTATCGAAGACATTATCTGTAGTGTGCTCTCTCACAAATTCTTCCACCGAAATATGCTCGAAATTTTCCAATTCATCATATCCTCCGGTAACTGGTATTATTTTCCTTATGTCTATTCCCTTAGTAAGTAAAAACAGTCTAAATTTGTCATAAACAGTTAGATGAGGGTATGTTAGTATTTGCCAGGGATTATCCAATGGAAAAACTTTCCCACCTGCATAGTAAGCATTTTTTCCTATCCTCCACTCAATTTTCTCCCCAATTCCAAGTTCTTCTGATAGTTCCACTATTGTTTTCTCAGATCTAGAAAGGTGATGGTAGAATTTTTCTATTGTATCACCTTTGGTATTATACGAACCTGCCAATCCCCCTATTTCATTCGAAGCTTCAAAAACTCGAACATCATATCCATTTTTTTTCAAATAATATGCTGCTGAAAGACCTGCAAGACCCCCTCCTATTATCCCAATCATTATATTTACTAAGTTCCGCACCTGAAAGAACTTTTTTGAATGGTATTATCACAGCGGTAGGCTTTTCATTCCTCTAAAAGAAGAGTTTCTATGGTTGTAGTCCGGGCACCTGCTACGGTTGCAAATCTAGGTAGTGGTTTCGATGTATTTGGAATCGCATTAGATCATCCTGCTGATATAATTCGTGTCGAACCTGCAAAAAAGACTACCATAACTGTAGTAGGTTCTGGATCTCAGTATATACCCTGTGACCCAAAAAAGAATACCGCAGGCGTAGTCGCAGAGGCTCTATCTGCTCCTGCCCACATAACAATAGACAAAGGAGTTAGGCCTGCTTCTGGACTTGGATCTTCTGCTGCTAGTGCAGCTGGAACTGCTATAGCTTTAAATGCTCTTTACGACAAAGGATTCTCAAAAGAAGAACTAGTTTGGATAGCTGCAGAAGGTGAGAGGGCAGCCTCTGGAGCTGCCCATGCAGACAACGTCGCACCTGCCATTTTTGGAGGTTTCACAATAGTAAGTAACAATAAAATAACTGCAATTGAAGCTTCTCTTCCTGTTGTAGTGTGTCTGCCAGAAATCTCAGTTTCAACGAGGTCAGCTAGATCAGTTATACCCACTTCACTAGATCTTTATTCTCATATCAATACAGTAGGAAATGCTGCCACTCTAACTGCCGGGATGTTTAGAAATGATCCACTACTAGTGGGCCATGGGTTAGACGATTCTATTATCACCCCCACTCGATCCAATCTAATTTCTGGCTATGAATCCGTTAAAACTGCAGCTATCGATGCAGGAGCCACGGGGGTAACTGTCGGCGGATCTGGACCCACTGTTCTTGCCATTCCAAAAAAAGGAAGAAGCAGACATGTTGCTTCAGCAATGGTAACTGCATTTTTTTCTCAAGGTATACTCTCCAAAGCATATCAAACAAAGATTGGCAGTGGGGCTGAAATATATTTATAACTAAAATTTAATCAAATCCCTCTCATCTGCATCTTTTTTTCTTCAGGCAAATCTATGTTTGCCTCTCCTTTCATACCCTTCCCAATTCCTGTTGAAATCTGAGTTAGTATTTCTGCATCATCCCAATTATTCACCGCTTCAACAATCGCGTTTGCCATTTTAATTGGATCTTCTGCTCCAAATATGCCCGAACCAACAAATATCCCATCACATCCGAGATGCATCATTAACGCAGCATCTGCTGGTGTGGCAATACCCCCTGCAGCAAAATTAACAACCGGCAGCCGACCCATTTCAGCAGCTTCGTGAACTAGTTCAATCGGGGCACTTATCTTCCTAGCATAAGCTTCATGTTCTTCACTTGTAGAACCTTTTAATTTATTAATTGAACTTGTAATCGCGCGCTGGTGTTTCACGGCTTGATTGACATCTCCAGTGCCAGCTTCACCTTTTGTTCTAATCATAGCTGCACCTTCATTTATACGACGCAAAGCCTCTCCCAGATCTCTAGCACCACAGACAAATGGTGTTGTAAAAATCTTCTTGTCGATGTGATATTCACTATCTGCAGGTGTCAAGACCTCTGATTCATCAATCATGTCAACTCCAATGGCTTCTATTATTTTGGCTTCTGTAGTGTGTCCTATCCGTGCTTTACCCATGACAGGTATGGAGACCTCTTCTATTATCGATTTTATAATGGCTGGGTCTGCCATTCTAGCAACGCCACCTTGTTTTCTAATATCTGATGGAATTGTTTCTAAAGCCATAACCGCCACTGCGCCAGCATCTTCTGCTATTCTTGCTTGATCTGGGTTAACAACATCCATGATAACTCCTCCTTTTTGCATCCCAGCAAATCCTCGTTTTAAAAGCTCAGTTCCTCTTCTTAATTTTTCTAAGTCAACATTAGTTCCCATAAATGCTATTTGACCGCAATAATATTATACCCACTGTTTATAACTCCCAGTTATTATCACTGTAGAATTTTATATTGTTTTAGATTCAATTATAATTGACCCTATATCCAAATTGAACCTTATCAAAGAGGTTTTATCTAATGCAAACTATTTGTATTCCTATGAAACTCCAACCAAATAATCTCGATTATTCTATTTGGTCTCCTTTGCCAGCAAAACTAGAAAAATTAGCTTTTAGTTTAGTTTGGCCCATCGTACTCATCAACCTATTGGGTACTATTTTTGGTTTCTGGTATTATATGCCTCAATTTTCAAATGAACCTTTTCTAATGTGGATTTTTGTTCCAGATAGCCCAGTGGCAACACTGTTTTTTTCTCTTAGTTTGGTATTGTGGCAACTAAAAAAAGATTCTATTTTGGTGTCGACTCTAGCTTTCATTGGGTGCATTAAACTTGGTTTATGGACTTCATATTGTCTAATCTTATTCTTTTCAAGTTATTCATATCTCGATCCTTTAATGTATCATTTCCTCTTGTGGAGTCATTTGGCAATGGTTCTACAAGCTTTATTAATTTTGAGGTATACTTCATTTTCCACCAACGCATTGATTGCAGGGGCCTTTTGGTATGGTCTCAACGACCTGGTGGATTATTTTTTCCCGATAATTGGTCAGCCTCATCACACGTGGATTCCATCCGAAGTCATAAATGGGGTGGTATCTCATTCAACACCTGCCCATTCGCTTGCAGCAGTTGGGGCACTGGTAATGACTTTGATCCCTATCATTCTGTTAGTAAAAATAATATATTTTAACCAAAATAACTAAACGTTATATCACTCATTTTACATAATTAATCCAAACCATATGGCCCCATAAATTCCACAAATGGCTCCTGTCAACGTAGATATAAAATTTACACCTTCATTGCTCAAAAATCTGTCTTCAAATATAGCCCCAAGTAAACTATCCATCATCATTCCCAAAAATCCTCCCAAAACAACCACTACCATTCCAAGAATTCCAACTCCTATGCATACTTCCATGACAATAGCTATCAAAATTGCCCCCAGAATGCCTGAAAAAGTTCCGTGTAAAGTAACTCCTCCATCAGTCCCATATTCGACCTTTTTAAAAGTTGTTATGAGCCTTGGACTTTTAAAAAGTAGTCCAATTTCACTTGAAATAGTATCTGCCATCGCGGCAGATACAGCCCCGCCAAAAGCAAACACAAACATTTCTCTTGGAACTATAAATTCCGGACCCATGGCGAAACCCAAAACACATAAAACTGCAACCAACCCGTTAGCTAGTACATTTTTAGCTTCTCTTAATCCATTATTATCTTGTTCCGAACTTCTTTCTTTCTTTTTTTCGTACCCAATTCGGCCTACCAAACTTCCTCCTCCAAAGAAAACCACTATTACTAAAAACCACTCATACCCTCCGAAAATAATAACAACAAGTGAAAATATTAAACCCATTAATATTCCCGTTACTGTTGCTACATTAATTTTCCACGTAAAATACCCTAAAATTCCTATGCTACCAATTATTATTACTAATTTCAGCGGATCAATTTCGAGATATGTGCTTTCCGTATTTCCCAATAACCAAAGTAACAATGAAATATATATTACAGATCCAACTCTGCCTACTTTCATACTCCCGTCACGTAACAAAGCAACTGTTAAACCTCCAATGAATGTAAAAAGTATGGCTCTAGATGTCTCTATTTCTATCCCATTCATCATAAGTATGATCTGACTAATTATTCCTAAAAACCACGCACCAATAACAAAACTTGTCACTCTGGCCATTGGAGAAAATTCATTTAGTTCCACTATTTTCTCAATAATATATCTGTGACCTACTAGCAAAACTGATATAACATATATGTCCACCGACAAACCACCAAAAGATACCAAAATAACTAAAAATATCAACGCAATTGCAAAACTGATTATTTCTTCTAATTTTTCCCGTCCCCCTATTATCTTAAATAAATCCCCCTCATCTCTGATAAAATTACCTAAAATTATTATCAATGATATCGGGACCGCCACCAATAAAATATCTTCCATAAAAACTCCAATTAATCCTATGGTGGCCAAAGCCATGAATGCCAATTCGTTTCCTTCTTTTTTCCCCACGAAATATTATTTCTCTAAAGGTTATTTAATCTTCTTGGATAGAACCGAGTCACTTTCCTATACCAAGGACTAACTTTTAACGTGGGATTTTATGATCATTACCTAAGTTTTTGTGTAAGATCTTCGATACAAGAACCTCCTAAACATATAGTTCTAATAATCACTGAGAGGGATCTGCTCATTCAACATGCATACGTTACTTTGGAAAAATTATTCAAATGGGCATTCGATTACGGAGCAGAAGTTGTTTCTGTTTATGTAAGCGTTCTTGACTCCGCTATAGTACCAACTCTCAACCGTGAACTTTCACTGATACAAACTTCTAAAAAAATAACTATATGTCAACCAAGTAATTTCTCTCGCGCTGAAACTCCAATTAGAATTGCAATTGGTCTCGGTGGAAAGTATGAATTTACCGAAGCAGTAAAATCTATTTGTTCAAATGTTCAAGACGGTAATATCCACCCAGACGAAATTACCAACTCTACAATAGAAGAACAGCTAGTTTTTCCAGCCGAACCCGATTTGGTAATTAAAACTGGCGGGGAGTATCTATCGGATTTTATGATTTGGCAATCAGTTTACTCTGAACTATATTTCACAGATATAAATTGGAGAGATTTTAGAAAACGTGATTATCTTCGTGCATTGTTGGATTATGCTTCTAGAAAACGAAGATTCGGAACTTAATCATTTTAATTTAAGTACAAAATAAATATCTCAAACTATTTTTTCCTCCTTTTCAATTTCATCTATCATCTCCTCTAATATGCTTTCTGGAATATATCTTTTCAGACGTTTAGTAACATTTCTGGCCTCTCCAATCTCGACCTTTATCATAGTCTGAATAATGGCCATTGCACGGTCAGTCCGCGTCATCTGCCATGTTTTTTCTCGATATTCATACGTTCTTATCCCTCTCAAAAAATCAATCTTTGTAAATCCTGGCCAATAAGGTGTGCAAAAAAATACTGCAGCTTCATTCCCATTAGCATGCCACGGGAGAAAGTTCGATGTTCTTTCGTCCCCACCTGTTCGAATTATCAAATCAACATCTCTAATTTTATGCTTGTAAAATCTAGATTCTATCATCTCATTGTCAATATCTTCTATTCTAATTTTTCCTTCTTTAACGCAACAAGCCATTTTTCTAGCAGCATCTAACATCTCATCTCTTCCACCATAACCCAGGGCAATATTCAACTTAAAATCTTTATTGTCCATAGTTTGATTTTCTAGTTTTCTAGCTGAATCTCCCACACTTTTTGGCAACCGTTCTATCTGACCTATTATTTTCACACGCACTCGCTCATATTCTTTCATTTCAGCTTCTATAATTTCATTTAATTTTAGTTCTATTAACTCAAAAAGTTCTTTTTGTTCCTCTTTAGACCTGCTAAAATTCTCCGTTGAAAAAACATAAAGTGTTAATTCTTCAACCCCAATATTTTTACACCATTCAAGTACACTCTCTGTTGTTTTTGCACCTTCTCTATGACCTTTTTCTCTTTCAATTCCATATTTCTGGGCATATCTTCTATTGCCATCTTGAATGATGGCAACATGTTTCGGCGGATTTTTTATGCTTTCTTGTAAAAGATTTTCATAAGTTTTATCGAACCAATCTTTCATAAACGAGAACATATTTGCGTATTCTAGTTTTTAGAATGTTGTGTTTCTAAGACTTTCGAATACTCTATTAGATTCTTTTTTCTACCTCTTTTCAATTATTATCTACATAACAACTTTAAAATTCTCTTCATTTCATCAATAATTATGGTAAACTTGCCCGATTATGATTTTTGGCTATTCGATTTAGATGGGACTCTAATCGATACTGATCCTTCTTATACTTCTTCTATTTTTTCATCCGTTGGGGAGCAGATTGAGTATGACTTAACTGAAACCCAAATCTTAGAAATATGGTATGGCATTCATGGACCGAGAAGTCCCTATCTGAAATCAATTGGAATAGATCCTGAACTTTTTTGGGATACTTATCATTCCATTGAGGACCCCACAAACCGAGCAAAATCAACTTTTCTTTTTCCGGATTCAAATTTCATTTCCAATCTTGATCTGCCAATTGGATTGGTAACTCATTGCCAAGAACATTTAACATTTCCAATATTGGACCATCTTGGAATTTCTTCATGGTTCGATGTAGTCATATGCTGTAATGATTCTATAGGCTGGAAACCAAATCCTTCGCCTTTGAAACTCGCTATGAAACGTATGGGGATGGGGCCTCATAATAAAGGCGTAATGGTTGGAGACAGTCCCCACGATATAACTGCCGCAAATAATGCTGGAATTTCATCCATATATATAACAAGGCCTCCTCATCTGGCGATGGATTCAAACATCAGTTATGATTTTCATATTAGCAGTCTAAATGAATTGCAAATTTAATTTTTTTATAATTTTTCTAAATATTTTCTTCAGTCAATTTTCTGAAAATAGCGCTTGAAAACCAAAACACTGAACTGATCAAATATCTGGAAAATCAAACGTAAAGTAGTTTCATTGTATTTTTAATCATAACCAAGCGTTTTTTATATGTTCTCATCGTGAACATTTATATGGTAAAAGAACAACGAGAAATTCGAGATTTGCAGAAAGGATCGTATTTAATTATGGACGATTCCCCCTGTCTTATCATTGCTTACAGCACAGCAAAACCAGGAAAACACGGAAGTGCCAAAGCAAGAATAGAGGGGAAGGGTGTATTCGATAATAAAAAAAGAAGTCTTTCTCAACCCGTAGATGCAAAGGTCTGGGTGCCGATCATTGAACGGAAACAAGGCCAAGTTATCAATCTAGAAGGCAATGACGTTGCCCAAATAATGGATTTAAATTCTTATGAATCCTTCTCTCTTGAAATACCTAGTGAACTAAATGTATCTGGTGAAAGCGAGATAGAATACTTGGAATATGGCGATAAACGTAAGGTTGTAGTCAGGTAATGCAATTCCCTGGGGCTATAACCTCTCGAGAAAATGCCTCCTATGTTATTTTTGGAGCACCTTTTGATTTTTCTTCAACATTCATTCCAGGTTCTCGATTCGGACCATCTCAAATTAGAAAATTCGCAGCGCATTTCGAAGATTATGATCCTCGAACGAAAACTTCTTTTTCTGAACTATTAGTCCACGATTCAGGAGATATAATTCCAGAATCTTCTAGTTTTACGACATATATTGATTATCTGGAAGGGTTCATAACCGATGTAGTCAATGACGGTATCACTCCAATACTCATTGGCGGAGAACACACTGTGAACTTAGCTGCACTTAGGGCATTAAAACCTGACACATATGTGTGCTTAGATGCGCACCTAGACCTTAGAGAAACGTATCAAGACAATCCCTGGAGCCATGCAACATCTACATTGAGGGCACTTGAAATAGCCGACAACGCTGTAATTATAGGTGCAAGATCTGGATGCGAAGAAGAATGGGATCTGGCAAATAAAAAAAACATCACAGTGATTTCTCCAAATGAAGTCCAAGATTGGGCGCCTTCTTTTAAAGGATCTGTATATTTTAGCATAGATATCGATGCTTCAGACAATGCCATTGCACCCGGAACTGGGACGCCGGAACCATTCGGATTATCTTCCAAAGAAATGCTAAGAATAGTCCACATGGTGTCTCCATATGCATCTGGATTTGACATTGTAGAAGTAAATGATCAGGACAATGGACAAGCAGCAATTCTTGGGGGAAAACTCCTGCGAGAATTCGTTCATTCTCATGCAACAAACTGCCCCATTTAATCCAAATACATCTGACAAAAAACAGACCACTTGATGAAAAAAGCCTTATTGACTGGGGGTAACTTTTTCTCATGGATGCTATCGTTCTAGCTGGAGGATACGCAACGCGGCTATGGCCAATAACAAAACACAGGCCAAAAATGCTTTTACCTGTTGGGCCTTCCACAGTCATAGATCGAATTTTCGAA
This sequence comes from uncultured euryarchaeote, assembly GCA_963932585.1. Taxonomy (GTDB): domain Archaea; phylum Halobacteriota; class Halobacteria; order Halobacteriales; family Hikarchaeaceae; genus Hikarchaeum. Next base: position 2,616 of record CAWVSO010000011.1, on the reverse strand, counting down.
GAACTTGAACAAGAAGATCGAATAAACAATGTTTACGTGAGCACAAATGAACTTTTTGCTGAAGATTTCAGTAAACATTTAGAAAATTCTTCTTTTTTAAAGCCTAAATTGTCGATAGAAGAAACTGCAGCAGAAGAAGAAAAATTTGGAGTTATAGGTGCATTAGGCCAATTAATAAACCGGGAAAAAATAACAGATGATCTTCTGGTAATCGCGGGAGATAATCTTATTAGTTTTTCAATCAGTGATTTCCTTGACTTCTCAGAATCTAAACAAGAAGTATGCTTGGCTGCCTATGATGTAGTCAATAAAGAATTAGCAAAATCTTACGGGGTGGTCAAATTAGAAAAAGAACGTGTAGTGGGATTTCAAGAAAAACCAAAAGATCCTCAAAGCAGTCTAGTATCTATTGCATGCTATGCATTCCCATCTAGTATGTTATCATTATTTCATTCATATCTCGACGATGGAAATAATCCGGATGAACCTGGATGGTTTCTTCAGTGGCTTTACCCTAAATACCCTGTATATGCCTTTTCATTCAATGGGGCATGGTTTGATATAGGGACTCCTGAAAGTTATCTTGGCGCAGTAGCTTGGGCATTAAATGGGGAGGCACTCTTAGATAATAGTTCCACTCTCACTCGCACCACGATAGGCAAAAATGTACATGTAATGGCTGGCGCAACAATATCCGATTCTCATCTTGAGAATTCTGTTGTATTCCCCAATACTACTGTAGACTCTTGCCATCTACGGAATTCAATAATAGATGAAGAAACTCAAATTAGAAATCTAGATTTATCCGGAGCACTCATCGGGGCGCATACCCAAATAGGATAATATTTTATGTTTCATATGCCCTCCATATAAATTTTATATTTTTGTGCACTCGCTTAGATCAACCAAGCATCTTTAACTTTTATTTCACCAGAATTAATATCCCACACAGTTTCATATTCCATTTTAATTTCTAGGTTCATATGTGGACCATTAGTAACTATAGTTTCATACTCTCCACCTTCTCCCATCACGTGAACTCCATATTTCTCATTCAAAATTTCAAGATCTGATATAGTTTCCATATCTATATGTCTACCTAGCCATGACTCATCAAAACCCATTGCAGCCACCCCCACTATTATCATTTCAAAACCCGATTTCACCATATTTTTTATAGAAATAATCGGATCAACTTTCCATAGCGGTGCGTATAGTTCTATATCAAGCTTATCGCATATATTTTGAACCCTACTAGCCTGGTATTCGCTCTCAACAGCACCAACTATTACTCCAGCCAATTCAATTTTTTTAGATATTTTTTCAATTTCTGTTTCAATAAATTTAGTTTCTAAATCTCCTTGTTTAGAAGAATTTATATTTTTATCAATCTTGAATTTAGGTTCTATTTCTATAAGCTCAATCCCAATACTTTCAGCTGCTAATGGTACCACTCTAGTAGCCGGAAAATGGTACATATACGATCCTTGCGGTGGGTGAACTGTCACGAGAAATTCCACATCTAATCTGTTTTCAAGTGCTTGGTATAGGGACCAACTAGAATCCTTTCCACCCGAAAATAAACTTATCCATTTTTCGTTTTTCATTTCATTATCTAAATCTATTCCAACCAAATCTGCATATGCTTTAATCTGGCAGTCATTCGGATCCCCACTATACTCACTAAAATACCTGCAACAACAAACAACATCAAACTCTGTTCTGGGCTAAGTATGAATGTGACATTCTCAAAAAACATTACGTTAGCAAGGGATATATTTAGATCTCCAATCATTCCATTTTTCTGGAGAAAGTAAGTTGAAAATCCTCTAATGACCATTGCGGTAGATAACACTACAAATAAGAGATTAGCCTGTATTTCTTTTACCTTTCCATTCAACACGATTCCATCTGCAATCTTTCCCAAAACTACCACTAAACTTGCAAGCGTCAACCATAGAATGCTATCATAAATAAAACTCAAAAATAAATATCCGATTCCCCCTATTGAAATATTTATTGAAGGTCTTATTACTCCTGAAAGTATCCCAATCAATATCAGTCCTGCTGCAACTACATATGTCACCACAGAAATTTTTCCTGAATAAATGGTCTTCTGTATCTCTGAAGGCAAAATATCTACATACTCATCTATTTTCAGTCCTTTGTATAAACTAAATATTCCTATAATTGCAGTCATCGCAGCAACAGTAGTTCTCAGGTCCAAAAGGTATGACATTATGGGCGCGGCAGTTAATACAATTCCAATAGGGACCAGTATCGTTGATCTTAATTTTTCATCAGATAAAAACCGCTTAATAAGATAATATTTACTTTCTAAATCGTGAATTTGACGGACCACGACCCTGTCAATCGCATCTACTTTAATTCTACTTTCTACTATTGGAATTATTTTTTCTTCTTCGATAGAGCTCGTTACTATGACCATAGAATCTGGCTTAATTTTATTTATAACTCGATCTATTTGTCGAGAAATAGACTTATCCGTTATAATCGTTTCTGTCCTGCCTGATATAATCGCAATTTCAACTTCTTCACCCAATTTTTCAATATCTTTGTAAACTTTAAGTGCCTCTAATAAACAATTAACCTGGC
>CAWVSO010000010.1:0-17898 GCA_963932585.1 uncultured euryarchaeote | reverse complement strand
CAAACATAAACTTTTAAATTTATTGTAAATATAAACAAATCAATCAAGCTCTCTTCTGCACCCTCCACAAAGATATTCTTCTTTACGATCGACATCTTGAACAGTTGGAGAAAATGACATCACGCATCTATTATTATCGCAGTGTTCTAGTCCAAAAGTATGTCCGATTTCATGAACCACTTCTTTTCTAACTCTCTCTGTGAATACCTCATTATCAGTCTTTTTAGAAAAATCTCTTCCAGTTTCTTTTCGTAGCCTGTACGTAGAAACAATACTAGCATTCCCGCCTAAATATGCTAGGCCAAAAACATAATTTCTTCCCGTATAATATATGTCATCCTCTGTTATTGCTAAAATCTTATCTTCTCGACACAGACGCGAAGAAAATTCCAATAACCTCTCTGCACGATATTGTTCTCTCAATTTATCATAAATATTTTCCGGGACATGTTTTTTTTCAAGAAAAGACACCTGAACTCCAAAAACATTTCTTAAAGCAGAAGAAGCCTCTCTCTTAATAGAAGGATCCAAATCGCCGATAGGTAATATTTCGACGAGCATACGAAGAACATATCAACACAGGACATAAACTTCCCGACGTGGACCTCAATACACTAAACAATCTTGTCAATATACTCAGTGAATTTGAAAACTTAGTTGAGATAGGTATAGGGTCTAGAACCGATGTTTCAAATTTACTAATTAAGAATAGCTCTGTAGTTGCAACAGATATCCACGAATGTATAGTTCCAAGCGGGGTAAAATTTGTTATAGATGACATCACCAATCCTGTGATAGATGTTTATTCCAACTCAGATGCTATCTATGCTTTAAATATGCCGCCTGAGCTTCACCAGTATGCCCTGAATGTCTCTCTCCAAGTAGGGTCAAAATTTATTTTCACAACGCTGGGCGGGGATTTTCCAGAAATACCTGTTTATCCACAAACAATACCTGGAGAAACTCTATATTGGGCGTCAGGGTGAAAACTCCAAAACCTTACATTTCTCAAAAGTATCTCTATAGTTATGGAAATAGATTCAATCGTCCTAGATATAGATGGAGTTTTAGTAGATGTATCTGAATCTTATCGAAGGTCAATAACAGAAACCATAGAAAGTCTTTGTGGGGAAGAATTCTCTATGGATTGGGTTCAATCATTGAAAAATTCTGGAGGTTTCAACGACGATTGGGAATTAACAGACGCAGGCATTTTATGCATTTTGGCACAACGCCATGGATATTCTGGGACTATAGCTTCTCTAATAGACCAAATAAAAAAAAGAGGCGGCGGCCTCTCAAACACACGAATTCTTATCTCTGAATTAGTCGGAAAAAGTGCAGAAAACGAGTGGAATCCCAAGACCGTTCGTGCATTGTTTCAGTCTTTATATCTGGGTCGTGACAATTATTTTGACTGCTTCAATCACGAACCCATCATTGATGTGCCTGGCTACTGTCTTTCAGAAAAAACATTAGTTTCAAACAAAACTCTCAATTTCATTACTAAAAATTTTCAGATAGGCGTACTAACCGGCAGACCCTCCTATGAAGCTAATATGTTTCTTGATACAATAGGTCTAAAAACTGAAGAAAAATGCATCCTAACTATGGAAACTTCCCCTCAAAAAAAACCTGAACCTGGGGGGTTAATTTCAATAGCAAAACAATTAAATTCTTCAAATATCGCTTTCGTTGGAGATAGCATCGACGATATTCAAACTGTGGTCAATGCCAAAAAAATAGATAATTCGCGTAACTATTTTTCCATTGGAGTTCTCACAGGCGGGATATCTGGGGCCAACGGCGAACGTTTACTAAAAAATTCCGGTGCAGATGAAGTCATTTCATCAATAAATGATTTACCAAATATATTGTCAAATTCATTAATTTAATATTTAAAATACTATCTGGTTAAAATCGGAGAGTCCATATTCCTACATTATTTAAAAATCATATGAAGATAACCTTGATAGGTGGAACTGGTGATATCGGAGAAGGATTGGCTCTTAGATGGGCACACGACACTGAACATGAAATAAGAATTGGCTCGAGAGATCCTCAAAAAGGAATTGACAGTGCTGCAAAATACGAACTTGAACTTTCTAACCGTGGAAAGGACAAAAAAGTTCTTGGCGGTGGAAATTATGAAATGACCGTTGGGGCTGATATTATTATTTTATCAGTACCTCCTTACCATATAGTAAACACGATAGACGCAATCCTCGAAGCAATCTCGCCTGGGGCAATTTTGGTTAGTCCAGCGGTCGGTCTCAAAAAAGATGAAGGCGGTAATTTCTATTCCTCTCCTCCTCCTTCAACCAGGAGTGTAACTGAACATGCAGCAAAAGCCATCCCCTCGGAAATTCCTTTTGTAGGTGCATTCCATACACTCCCTGCCCATCGACTATCCAATCTAGATACTCCTCTTGATTTCGATACATTAGTGGTCGGAGACGATGACACTTCCAAACAAACTATCATTGATTTATCTCAAGAAATAGTTGGCCTAAGAGCTGTAGATGCAGGCGGGATTTCAAATTCTGCAGAAGTCGAAGGCATAACCCCTGTTCTAATTAACATATCTCGTTTAAACGAAGGTATGCACGAGCTAGGTGTGGAATTTAAGTAATTCTCTACTTTTTTTCAACCAGAATTCAATATAATTCATTTAATCTTATTCTATATAGGAACTGCCACCGCACCATTATCCAACAAAACATTTTCTAAGACATCTATCTGGGTCACGCCAACAAATCTTTCAATTATTCCTTCTGAATTTTCAATAACTAGGGTGGGTATTGATCTCACAGAGTATTGATTTGCAATATCTTGATGGTCATCAACATTTATTTTTTCAAAAACGACACTCCCTTTATATTTTTCTTCCAACTCTTCTAGAATCGGGTCTTGCGTTTTACACGGGCCACACCAATCTGCATAGAAATCTTTTACAGTTACCGTCATATTTTCTAAATATTGTAGCTACTCTATGCCAATAAAGATTTCTTCATTAACCATCAATATAGCCATCGTAGCCACGCCGAAAGATTTAGGCTAGCTGAATCCAATCCTAGCCTATGAAAAAACAAAAAAGTTCAGGGGGCCTAGCATCAAGTGCAGGCTTAGTACGTTATTTCGATTCAGAATCTAAGACATCTATACCAGTTAATCCCAAAATTGCCCTAGCCGTGTGTTTTGTTTTTGGCGCATTAATATTGGTGCTTAATTGGACTCTATAGATAGGTGATCCAGCTACCCCCGATTAACTTTTACTTATAATGAACTCAGAGAAAATAACAGTAGGTGTCATCGGAGTTCAGGGAGATGTAAGCGAACATATAGCTGCAATTTCACATTTACGTAGTCTTGATGACGAGGCTATAGATGCAGTCTCAATACGCAAGACTGGTATTATTCCAAATTGTAATTTTCTAATAATACCTGGGGGGGAGTCAACCACTATATCTAGGCTCATCAAGAGAAATGGATTGGCAAACGAAATAATATCTCATGCCCAATCTGGAAAACCTTTATTGGCCACTTGTGCAGGTTTAATTGTGGCATCTAAAAGTGCCAATGATAAGAGGATAGACACCTTAGATATATTGGACATAACTGTTAACAGGAATGCATTTGGGAGACAAATAGACAGTTTTGAAGCACATTTGCCAATTAAAGGAATGGACACACCTTTTCCTGCAATTTTCATTCGCGCACCTGCAATAGAGACCACTTCAAAAAATGTTGAAATTTTAGCCGAGTATAAAGGGCGCCCCGTTGCAGTCCGTCAAGACAACATAGTTGGAACGTCATTCCATCCTGAATTAACATTTGATACTAGACTTCATAATCTAGCTTTTTTTGGGAGCTAAAATAACATATAGTTTCCCTAAAATTCGGACTAAAAAAAGACTTATGCTATGGGGAACCATATCCATCTAACTCTCATGACAAAATCAGTTCTAGACCAGCTTTTTACTTTGATAGAAACCCGTAAGAATGAGTTACCTGAGGGTTCTTATACTTCTTCTCTTTTCTCCCATGAACGAGGTGAAAATGCAGTCCTAGAAAAAATAGGCGAAGAAGCAACTGAATTAATCTTGGCGGCCAAAGACAACAACCATCAAGAAATCATTCACGAAGCTGCAGATGTCGTATATCATCTATTGGTACTTTTATCTATGAAAGGGGTTCACTTAAACGATCTTTTACTAGAACTTCAATCCCGGGAAAAATAATTTTAATTTCCAATCATTCATGCAAACCATAGCAGTACTTTTTTTAATGCCCCCTGATATATGTACTCTGTAATGCATGAAATATTTGCTATTGAAATTCATTCTGAGGTAGATTTCAATGCGTATTGAAACCGAGTCTAAACTCGGATACGAGGACGTTCTAATCCGTCCAAAAAGATCTACACTAGGATCTAGAAAATCAGTAGATCTTAAAAGAAAACTTATTTTTAGAAATTATAACTCAACTTCTAAAATTCATTATGATGGAATTCCAATAATGGCTGCAAATATGGATGGAGTAGGGACATTTTCAATGGCACATTCTCTCGCTTCTCAAAATTTATTCACTTGCTTGGCAAAAAACTACGCCACATCCGAATTAATCAATTTTTTCAACGCCGATCCATTAATTTCAGAAAATTCTGCCATGAGCATTGGAATTACTTCTCCAGAATTAAAAAAATTCACCACTGTTAAATCTGAAGTGTCAAAGAATCTCAAATATGTTTGCATAGATGTGGCCAACGGGTATTCAGAGCGTTTCGTAGATTTCATTTCTTCATTACGCGATGATCATAAAGACATAGTTATTATTGCAGGAAATGTTGTAACTGCAGATCAAACTCAAGAATTATTACTCAACGGTGCAGATATAGTAAAAGTCGGTATAGGTCCTGGCAGTGTTTGCACAACTCGAATCAAAACAGGTGTGGGGTATCCTCAACTCTCAGCAGTCATAGAATGCGCAGATGCTGCCCATGGATTAAATGGACATATCATTGCAGATGGGGGCTGTGTTTTCCCAGGAGATATCGTAAAAGCATTTGCAGGGGGATCTGATTTCGTTATGGTTGGGGGGATGCTAGCTGGACACAACGAAGGTGGCGGGAAAATAGTCTCAAAATATTATTCAGATGGAGAATACGAATTTAACGAAAACGATGATTCCTATTCACCCCTGATAAAAGAAAAACAGTTTGTTGAATTCTATGGGATGAGCTCTAAAACCGCAAACGAGAAACATTTTGGTGGTCTCAAAGATTACCGCTCATCTGAAGGTAGGACCGCGTTGGTTCCTTATCGGGGCGATGTCCAAACAACAGTACAAGATATTTTAGGTGGAATTCGTAGTGCTTGCACTTATGTAGGGGCTAGAGAACTTAAACAACTTTCAAAATGTACCACCTTCGTTACCACCACACGTCAGTACAATACACTTTATGAAAAAAGTACTATTGGAGACTGATTAATTCTTACTTTCAACATCTAAATTATTTTATGATGCAAACGGAATTTCTTTCTATCACTCAGAATAATATATTCTATGGAATTTGAGTCTATACCACCTTCTTTGACATCAAAAGAACTCTTGGATAAAGCATTTTCAAGAGCTTCAAGAGCTGGGAGGGCGAAGTACGGGGTCCAAGCCCAACGATCTATGCTCAAAATCTCTTCAAATATATTATCTGATAATTTAGAAAACGTAGTCAAATCTTGGCCCAATTTCGATTTAATTCATCCATTTTATTACGAATTAGCTGATATAATCGTAAGTGTTGACGATATTAGAAAAAGTTTAGGCGCGATACAATGGGCATCAAATACAACAAAAGAAATAGGTCGGGAATATCAAATTTCTATGCTGGGATCTGACCTAGATTATGCACGTACTCTGAGAAAACAAGCATTCGCCCGAATGTCCTCTATCCTCCGTAGAGTTTCAAAAGATTTAATTTTCTTATCCGAAGCTAGAGAACCACTTAGACACTTGCCTTCTATTAATCCTGAAACACCCACAATAGTTGTTGCAGGGTACCCCAATGTTGGAAAGTCTTCTTTTGTTAATATAACTACCAATGCAAGAAATGAAATCGCATCGTACCCATTCACAACGCGCGGTATCATGGTGGGGCATATAGAACGAAATTATATCCGCTATCAATTAATTGATACCCCTGGGTTGTTAGACCGATCTGTTTCAAGTAGAAACGATATAGAAAAACAAGCTATCAGTGCCCTCAAACATCTCGCAAACTGCATTCTATTTTTCATCGACGCTAGTGAAACTTGTGGCTATTCTTTAGAACACCAAAAACATCTTTCGGATGAATTATCGTCACAATTAGGGATACCTCTCATCACTGTCTGCACTAAGTCAGACATATCTACAAATGTAACTTCTGATTATTATATGTCCATTTTACCAGAACCTTTCCCCGTTCCTAAAACAACCAATGAAGTCCCCGTAGAACTTAAAACGCCAGAACAAATTCTCACCAAAGCAGTCAAATATTTAAACGATCACTCGAAAACCCTTAACACCCAAGGCGAAAAACAATAGACATGTTCGAAGGGCGTCCAAAAAGGGCCTCTGAAATTATATTCGTTGGTAGATCAAACGTAGGTAAATCCACTTTAATGCGCAAAATAACTGGGCATGCTTTTAAAACAGGAAAAAAACCTGGTGTAACACGAAAACCCAATTTTTACGATTACCCTCAACAAAATTTTCTGATAACTGACTTACCTGGATTTGGATTCATGTCCGGAGTCGAGAAAAAAACTCAAGAACTTATCAAAACAAGCATTGTTCATTACGTAGAAGAAAATTCTAGTTCTTTTCTCGCAGCAGTTTTGATAATAGATGGTAACAGTGCGTCAGATATCATAGATCGTCATTTATCTCGCGGAGAAACACCTCATGATATTGATTTTTACAATTTTCTAATAGACATGGACATTCCCACTTTAATAGCTGTAAACAAAACTGACAAAATAACAGATATTGACACGTGTCTGAATGACATATGTGATCGATTAGGTCTCTCAGAACCTTGGCAACAGTGGTCAGATATGGTGGCACCTATCAGCGCAAAAAAAGGAGATATCGGCTCTTTAATTTCTGTGTTACAAAAACTGCTACACGAATCCAAGAGGGATGATCTCTTAAAATTCTTCAAATAATTAAATTTTCACCTTAACTAATGAATTAAAAAGGTGGCTCGGTAAATTAGTTTCGCCACACTGAGCTTAGTGGGGGTAACCTTCGTCATAACCACCCATTTTATATCTGGTCTTCATAGCAATTCACTATTTCTTTTCACTACTCTCTATTATTTAGTTTATACTTTTGCAGAACCAATCATACTTATGGAACTTTTTGCAATAGATGGAATCCCTGAGATAAAAAGCGGGGATTCGCTCTCAACTCTCATCGAAAATAACACCGAATTAATTGATGGAGACATAGTTATTATTGCCAGTACAGTTGTATCTAAATCCGAAGGTAGAGCTGCTAATCTATCCGATTTCAATCCCAGTCTCTATGCAAAATCTATAGCAACAAAACTTGAAAAAATAACCGGAAAACCAAAAGACGCCAGATTTGCACAAGCTATATTAGATGAGAGCTCTGAAATAATTCTTGATAATCCATTCATTTTATCTAGGATGAGTTTTGGTCATATCTGCGTCAATGCCGGAATAGATAGGTCAAATATACTTTCCCATGATATTCTACTTCTTCCATCTGATCCTTCTAAAAGTGCAGCCCAACTTAAATCTCAATTTTCATCAAACGTTTCCGTAATTATCACTGATACTTGCGGTAGGCCATTTAGGTATGGCCAATCCGGAGTAGCTATAGGTTGGGCTGGAATCTCGCCCCAACGCGATTGGCGTGGAAAATCTGACCTGTATGGGTATGAATTGGAGGCAACAGTCCAATGTGTTGCAGACGAACTAGCTTCGGCCGCAAATCTTCTATTAGGGGAGGGGTCTGGTGGAACTCCAGTCGTTATAGTTAGGGGCTGGAGTTTTGGAAATTTTCAAGAGGATCAAAATGTCTTCCGAAACTACGAAGACGATGTAGTCCGAAAAGCACTAGAAAGGTGGAACTCTTGAAAGCAATTGAATTAACCCCTGATATACCCATTTCTAGAATTGGAAATATAGCTAAATTGGCCGAATCTTCCGGATTCGATACCATATTTGTGAGCTGTCATTATAATAACCGTGATCCTTTCATAACCTTGGCTCACATAGCCACTTTAACAGATTCATTGAGAATAGGCCCTGGGGTAGTAAACCCCTATACGTCACACATTTTAACATTGGCATCTCAAATGGCAACCCTGTCAGAACTCAGTAGCGGACGAGCCATCCTTGGAATAGGGGCAGGCGATCGATCTACTCTCTCCCATTTCAATATTGAAAGATCAAATCCTTTGAGAAATATATCAAAAACAATTGAACTCCTCAAATCTCTTTGGGGTGGTAATACGGTCACAAACATGGATTCTCAGAAAACATTATCCATGGAAAATGCCAGTTTAAATTTCCCAGTGGAAAATATACCTATATATGTAGGAACTCAAAGCGAGAATATTTTGAAATTAAGCACTTCAATCGCAGATGGGGTACTTTTCAACACAGCAAATATCGATGATTTATCAACTGCATATCAACAAGCCCAAACTAGCCTCTCATCTTCTAAAATCCCATCTGATGAATTTGATTTTTCAGCACAAGTGTGTGTTAGTGTAGATTCAAATTTAGACAAAGCCAAAGAAGCGGTACTTCCCTCTGTTGCTTTTATTGTTGGAGGGGCATCAATTGAATTTTTACAATTTCACAATATAGATTTAGAAACGTCCAAATCAATTAGAAATTCAATTCAACAAGGTCAATTCAAACAAGCATTTAACCAAGTTAATTCTGACATGATAGATGCATTCAGTATATGTGGAACTCCTGACACAGTTTACGAACGGTTATCTGCGGTACATAAATGCACTAATAGTTTAGTTGTGGGTTATCCAATTGGACCCGATCTAGAAACTGCCATTCCTTTAATAGGGTCTTTTATAGAGTAATTCAAAAATATTTTTTTACAATCCGTTAACATTTTACCTTCAACAACATTTATTTTATATATAGAATTCAATGCCAATCAACCATTCTCTTGAAGATTTTTTACAGAAAAACAATCAAACTATTACTTCATCTCCTTCTCAACCATCTCAACTTAAAACGGATTCAACGGTTGAACCTTTATTTAATATAGTATATGCTACTCACAAGGGCACTTCTCTATGTCAAAAATGCAACTCTGAAGCAACTAGTTACTGGTTAGACGAAGACCAACTCTTCTGTGATAAATGTAAAATTTGGTGATGTCCAATGTTATGCCCAACGCGTAACACCCATATATGTGCAAAACACAAAAATAACTAGGAAGTTTTTATGAGTAGCCAAGTAACCTTATCTGATCAAGATCTCCTTCAAAGCGGAGAAATCGGAAAGCGAGTAAATAGTAAATTAGGGAAAAAATTAGTAACCGGCAATGGACAATTCATCGATGATATCCATATTCCTGGAATGCTTTATGCACGCTTCGTAAGAAGTCCACACGCACACGCACGCATTGTTTCAATAGATACTAGCAAAGCAAAAGAATTACCTGGGGTCGAACTCGTTTGGACCGCAGAAGATATAGATCCATATGTCAAACCATTCGGCCATGGTAGTTTAACCCGTCCCGATGAAGAGACTTTGGCATCTGATAAAGTCAGGTATGTAGGAGATGAGGTGGCCGTTGTTCTAGCCACGTCCAAAAATATAGCTATCGAAGCTGCAGATCTAGTCCAAGTAGAATACCACAAATTACCTGCTGCAGTAACTATAGAAGATGCTCTATCCGAAGATGCTCCAATTATTCATCCAGTTTTAAGTGAAGATCCCGATTGCGAAGTCCAAGGAAATTTACTAAATTCAACACATGTCCATGTAGGAAATTATAAAGATCCTCTATCTACTGCAGATATCATAGTAGAAGGTGAGTTCTACACTCACAAAACTAACCCTTCGCCATTAGAGCCCCACGGTTGTGTTGCACATTATGATCGAACTGCTCCGAAGCTAACTGTTTGGTCATCCAACCAAGTTCCACATTTACTTAGGAAATACCTGGCAGACACTATTTCCAACCTAGAAGTGGAACAGGTAGTTTGTAAAATGCCAGATATAGGCGGCGGATTTGGGGTTAAATTAGAATTATTCTCGCACGAAATATGTGCATCAGTATTGGCCATGTTCACCGGAAAACCAGTGAATATGGTTTTAGACCGCATGGAAGAGTTAAAAGTAGGTCGTGGCAGGCATCCAGAGTCTTTCAACGCTCAAATGGGGTTGAAAGCAGATGGGACTATGGTGGGTTTAAAAATAGATATGTTACAAGATACTGGTGCATATGGCAGCTTTGGAAAAACCATAGCATTTTCGGCCATGGTAACATGTTCTGGGCCTTATCTTATACCAAACCAATGCATAACAGGATCAGTCATCTATACAAATGTTATGCCAGGATCTGCTGTTAGAGGGTACGGGGATCCTCAATTCACTTATGTTAGGGAACAGTTGGTTGACATGGCAGCAGAAAAATTGGGCATGGACCCAATAGACCTTCGTCTCAAAAATGTCCCAAAAATAGAAGACATGCCACTCACGACTCCTTCTGGTTTAAAATGGGTTAATTCTGACATGCCAGAATGTCTTTCCAGGATACGATCTGATCTCAATTGGGACGAAGAACGCAAAGGAATAAAAACAAGCAATGGTCGTCTACGTGGTATCGGCATGGCAACTATTATGAAACGCGCTGGAAATAAAAGTGCAAAAGGGGCAGATTATTCCTCTGCAATTGTTCAAATGGATCACTATGGCCAGGTAACCGTTTTCTCCGGAATAACCAGCATCGGTCAAGGAACTGAGACTGGTCTTTGTCAAATAGTGGCAGATGTTCTTGGAATGTCCACCGAAGACGTTACTCCAATAATTGGGGATTCAGATATAACTCCAGATGACATGGGAGTTTGGGCGGATCGTGGTACTATCATGGGAGGTACTTCGGCCGCCATGGCAGCTGAAAACCTAAAACAAACTATAGTTTCTCTCTCCGCATGGCTTCTAAAAATAAATGAGGATGCCATCGAAATAGGCGGTGGAATGATATATGAAAATGGAAATAAAGAAAATAGTATGACCATGAAAGAATTTGCACACCTAGCAACTTTTGGAGATTCTGGAAACAGACCTGAACACCTTCGTTCAGGGGTATCTTTAGTAGGCGCTGCAAAATTTGAAACCCTAGAGGCGGAATTCCTCGATCCAGAAACTGGTACTGGTAATATTTCTCACGGGTACACATTTGGGGCATTTGGTATCACCATTGAAATAGATCCTGGAACTGGAGTCATTCACGTAGTCGATGTAGCCATTTGTGAGGACGTGGGAAAAATGATTAATCCTAAACTCCTAGAAGGCCAAGTTCAGGGTGGAATTATACACGGATTAGGCGAGATACTTCTAGAAGAAATGATTTATGATTCCAAAGGGAATCTAGAGAATGGGTCTCTAGTTGATTATCATTTACCCACTTCTGCAGATGTACCTCTTATAACCAAACTCAATGAACTAGAAAACCCCGATCCTTCTACTTCACATGGACAAAAAGGAGCAGGAGAATGCTCAACAGTACCAGTAGCAGCGGCTGTGGCAAATGCATTCTATGATGCAACAGGAATTAGATTTTTTGACTCCCCGTTAACACCTAGACGTGTACTTCCAGTTCTAGTAGAAAATGGACTAAGTGAGCTATAAATTCTCTCCCTGGTAATCACCAGAATAATATTTTGTATGCTCTGCAAGAGAAAATACCATTTGCGCAATTCTAGCACCTTTCTCAATTTCAATTTCATGGTAAACCTGCAAGAAACTCTCTCCCTTTCCTTTATACCCTGAGTCCCACACAGCGGTATTGATCATACATGAATTTCTCAATATAGAAGAACGAGGGTATATGAACCCTATGTGTCCTTCTGGGATACTAACTGTCTCATTGTAACGAACTATGTATCCACCAGGACCTAAACAATAAAAATTATTTTTAGGGTTTATCTCTTCTCTATTACCAATTTGTTTATCTTCTTGACTAACCCGTCCCTTTTCTTTCTGACGAAATACACAGCATAAAGTTAAATCAACACCATTCGGTTGAATTTGAATATCTGTAATCGGTTTGATATTCTCTGAAACAAATTCTCCAGATTTGAACATGTGATTCCGGTTCGACGCTATGTAAATAACCCTGTCGAACTTTATTTCTCTAACACCAAATCTTTTTTGCGACCCGCACACGAAACAGTTTATACATAAATGAGTAAAAATTCTGCCATATCTCCAAAAAAAGAATCTCATTTTCCAATTCTATCTCCTGAAGATAGTCCCACTCCCTTATTCTCAATTTGCAAAGCTAGGCGTGAAGATTTACTTGATATACTCGAAATAGAACGAGTGTCTTGTCCTTCTCCTTGGAATTTTGAAATTCTAAATTATTTCATAGATAATTCTACATTTCTCGTAGCAACAACGCCCGCGATCAAATCTTCCACATCAAACATACTCCCAATTTCGAAAAATGTACCTGCTATAATAGGATTCATCATAGCAGACATAGTTTCTGAAAACGGGACCCAAATATGCCATATTAAAGACTTAGCTGTATCTCCTTCTTGGAGAAAAAATGGAATTGGAACGAAGTTACTCTGCAGTATTTTTGAACATTTTTCATTCAAAGAACTATCCTATGCAAAACTCGAAGTCAGAAAAAACAATGCCGATGCGATCTCGATTTACACCAAATTTGGATTTTCTCTCCACCACGAGATCTCTAATTATTATTCTGACGGAGAGGACGCGATAGTCTTAACTCTAAATTTCACCAAATTCAAAATACACCCCAAGATGTAATCTATTTGAACCAAATCAGATATTCCTTTCCAATTTTAAAACAAAATTCACTCTAATGAGTCCATACGCTTCATATCAATTCGTTCAGTTAGTATTTTATACGCTTAAATTCTATTAATTCATATTCATATGAGTGATCAAGCAAAAATTCCAAAAAGCCCCTTAGAAGACGTTTTCGTTGTCGATAATGATGTCCATATAGAGGAGACCCCTGGCCTCATGGCGAAATATTTCGAACCTCCTTTCGACGATGCAGTCCGTAGCTATGAAAAATCCTATCGATACCGAGATACCTCTGGGTTTATGCCTGGGATGAAATTGGGGGATATTTTCAGAAACTCTCCTGCATCTAAACACGCCAAACGGCCCGACCTAACCAATGGAGAAAACACGGAACGAGAACTAAAGAAATATCACGTTGATGTTGGACTTCTTTTTGGGGAAAATGCTCTTAAAATTCCCATATTACAATCTGTAGAATATGCCAATGCTTTTGCTAGTGCATACAATGATTACCTGATCGACAGATTCCTCGATCAAAGTGATGCCTTAATGGGTGCAATTGCGGTAGCTCCTCATGACCCCCACGCCGCAGCAGAAGAAATTGATAGGGTGGCAAACGAGAAACAAATGAAGGCCATTTTCCTACCAATTGGAGGTTTAGACCGAACATATGGCCATTCCACATACCGTCCTATCTGGGAAGTTGCTTCCGAACATTCTCTACCAATCGTATTCCACAGCGTAGGTGTTGACTTCCCCGAATTTCCTTTCAATATGCATAAATTACCCTATCTAACAAGACATACTCTTGCACACGAGTTATCACTTATAGTGAACTGTATGCACATCGTAAATGAGGGCATTCCTGTACTCTATCCTAAACTCAAATTCGTTTTCCTCGAAGCCGGATTGTCTTGGATGCCCATGACCGCATACCGCCTCGACCGAGAATATATGCAGCATAGGGAACAAGCACCTCTCCTCGAGAAAAGACCCTCTGAATATATAGATGAATTCTATGTTGGGACTCACCCAATTGAAGTACCTGAAAATCCTGCAGAATTAGCCGTCCTCCTCGAACAAGTAAATGGGGAAAACACAGCTGTATTTGCAACGGATATTCCTCATCACGATTGGGATGATGCAGGTGCAATTCAATCTATACCAGTTTCAAAAGAAGTCAAAGAAAAAATCTGGGGTTTGAATGCCAAAAAACTTTATAATATCTAATACTCATGGCAAAAAAACATCTAGTATCAAAAACAAGCGAAATTCCAAAAGGGGAGCATAAAATTGTTAGAATCGGGCGGGTAGAAATCGGTTTATTCAACATAAATGATAAATTTTATGCTATACCCAATGTCTGTCCGCATCAGTATGGCCCAATATGCAATAATGGTGCCATTAAACAAGGAACATTAGTTGGAAAACGAGAAAACAATTTCAAACTAGAATGGGATTATAAAGGAGAAGTAGTTAGCTGCCCTTGGCACCAGCTTCAGTACCACATTCCAACTGGGAGGTGTCTCTCTTTTCCTGATATGAATCTAAAAACTTACACTGTCACTGTCGAAAAAGATTTAATTTATATAGAATGAACATTCTGCAAATTTCTCATCTCTCCTGGTAGTCGGGGGAATTTTCAAATTGTTCTAAATCTTCAAATCCATAGCCTAGTGTATTATATACTCTATTCTGACAACAAAGAATTCTCGCAGGAAATTCTTCACTTCTATTGAAATGTTGATGTACTGTATTTGTTGGGATGTATATCACATCCTCTGGTATCCAGTCAAATCTCAATGATTCTTCTGGGTATGTCCAATTAGCCACATCTTGACCAACATGCAATGTTGGATCCCAATGAAGATCATACCCTTCTCCTTCTAAAATAAAAATTAATTCTTCACTCATATGCCTATGTCTTCCCGATTTACCTCCTGGCGGTATGACCTGCATATAAACGTCTGTCCCCCTGACAGCAGCACCTAATTCCTTAGCTAACTTTTCATTTATCACATGTTTCAGTATTCCTTGAGGTGAATTTTCCCACGGCATCTCTTCTGGTTTGATCACTTTTTTATCTGGACCATTTCCATGCTGTGCAATAGGGTTATTTTTTGAAGTCTCAATTGCTTCATGGTAATACGAAGCCGTTTTTTCACCCCTGTTGTATGATAATCTTTCTTCTTTATGTTTGTATTTATCAACCACGTTAATTCACCTCTCTAACAGAATTTTTTTCTTGTTTTTCTTTATAAAACATGGAATCAAGCAAGTCGCCAGCATGATACAATTGTTTCTTATCTGTCCAAAGCTCATCCGGGGTCCAAACAGAATCCACATGACACCTTTCCGACGGATAATTCTCTGCAAATCCTTGGTATAGCAAGTGTAAAAACTGATACAATCCTTTTGGTTTTATAATCAAACCTTTGCATAATTTTTCTGGATCTGAACTGTAATGTCGATGTACAGTCCCACCCCTTATTATTGCAAGATCTCCTGCTTCCCATTTATTCTCTTCACCATCATGAATCTCATAGCCTTCACCTTCTAGAATATATAACATAGCTTCATTTTGATGATAGTGTTTCTTTCCATGGCCTTCTGGAGCAAGCACTCGTAAATGCAGCTGCAATGACTGAGTCACTCCTGACCATGGTCTCACATATTGTTTTCCCCAAGTTTGGGACCCTTCTGGAGGGGACGATTTAGCTTTCATTGGTATCTGACTACCTCTAATCAATCTATTTTCTGGATCCCTGAGTCCTTCCCAAACATCTCTGTAATCATACCGATCTGTTTCTAGGGCTGTTACATAAGTTCTCTTTCCACTGAATGTTTTCTCAAACGCAGCATCGACAGCCTGCTGAATTGTCATACCATTTCCGCCATCTGTTATATGGGGGTGATCATCACACATAATCTTTTCAATACCTATGGTCTATTTAGTCTCTGATGTACCTAAATGATGACGGTTTATTTTTCCAGTCAACTGAATCAACATATCACTTCAAACAGATCTAGTAATTCCGCCATCCACACGAATATTCTGACCTGTGATGTATCCAGCACCATCAGATGCTAAAAAACTCACTAAACTAGATATTTCCTCAGTTGTACCATACCGATTTAATGGAATTACAGATTTAACTTCTTCTTTTTCTGGTAAACCTTTGCTATTAACAAAACCTGGTAATATGTTATTCATTCTAATATTTTTAGAAGCATATTCATCTGAAAATAATTTAGTGAACGAAGCCAAAGCGGACCTAAATATGACCGAAGTAGGGAACCTTGGATCTGGTTCAAACGCTGCAAAAGTAGATATATTGAGTATAACTCCACACCCTTGAGATTGCATGACTGGGGTGACCAACTGAGCCGCATGAACCACATTCATAAAATATGTGTCCATACCCTTATACCATTCTTCATCCGAAATATCTAGAATCTTACCCTTGGGGCCATGGCCTGCACTATTTACTAGGACATCTATTCTTCCCCATCTCTCAATAGTACCATCAATAAGTTTTTTTATGTCATCTTTTGATTGATTAGAACCTGTAACCCCGAAACCTCCAAGTTTTTTTGCTAATTCTTCTCCCTTGCCCGAGGATGAAAGTATTGATACTTTAAATCCTTCGGATGCTAATTTTTTAGCAGTCTCTGCTCCCATACCCGTACCTGCGGCAATCAAAACTGCAACTTTATCGTTAATCATATAATGTATCTTCTTTATTCTAATCTCTATGCTATATTGAATCCTTTGTCACGAAGGAATTTTGTCACCCCTGTCGAATGGTCGCCTTGCAATTCTATGGATCCATTTTCAATAGTTCCTCCACAAGCAAATTTCGCCTTTAGCGATGAAGAAAGACTACTTAGATCTACATCCTTAGGGTCAAACCCTTTAATAACTGTAACTGCTTTCCCATATCTTCTCGTATCTGTATGAATTGTTATTTTCTGTGATTCTTTCGCAACATCTTCACAGATACAAAGTTCTTCAGGTAGCCCACATGTAGCGCAGATCTCTGCCATTATTAGTTTGTTAACCAATCTGCCTACTAAAGACTATCGGGAGTGCAAAAATGAGGTTTTGATAAAATAAAGATTATAACTTCATTTTTATGTACCTTGTATTTCCTGTTCAAACCATTTATTTGGCACCGTATTACCTATGTTTTTCTCAACTGAAAGCTGAAATAGCGCCCAACCAGCAGCTGCAAATTGGGTCCCAAACCCTCTGTTATAAAATGCAGTTTTATCCACTCCACTATCTCTTTTTATTTCTCCCGAAATAACTTGGTGTAAACTTGGTATTTTTTCCCACAAAATATGGGGGCTTTCATTTTCTTTTGACGTGGTGAATTCAGGTATTCTGTCTGGATCTCCTGCAACATAATAATTAATATTTTTAGCTGGTATGTTTCTCTCATTAACCACAGTTCCAATCTCTTCATACATTCTAATTTTGGGCCAAGACTGAACAAATATGTCGAACGCATTTTCTCTGAAAAAATCCGCAGGTGGTTCTTTCCTATTTAATACTCCTATGTGAGATCCTTCTGGAACCCAATCCATTCTGAAAACAGGATCAAGAGAATTTGTCGCACATTGTATAATGTCCGCTTGAGAAAATACTTCTTCTGGGGTTTCAGTGGCTATTATCTCTGCATCAATTTCATTTCTCATCATTTCAACAAATGCATTTTTGTTTTTTGAAGTGGGGGAATATATTTTTACATTTTCTATTTCAAATATATCTGAAAAAGCTAATAAATGCGCTCTAGCCTGCGGACCAACTCCAAGAATTCCCAATTCAGAACTATCCTTTCTG
>CAWVSO010000009.1:0-19354 GCA_963932585.1 uncultured euryarchaeote | reverse complement strand
ATACGTTTTTTGTTGAAATAATCTGTTTCTCCAGAACCATATGCATTTTGTACAGATTTTGCTAGAAAGATTGCGCTTGAATCTGGTGCGATGAAAGTGGGACTCTCTAAATCAGAAGGCAGGGCTTGAGCTAAAACTGAAGATGCGTCTACAGAGATAGCAGGAACTGTAAAATGGTCACACACTGTATCTTTGTGTGGGTTAACAACTATGACTCTGTCAGTTCCGGTGCTTATTGATTTTGCTATTGCTCTTGAAGAGAGGGATTGCCCAGGTTCAAAGACAGTATCTTGTCTGGAATAGCCCATGTAAGGTAAAATGGTGGTTATATGACTAGCACCGGCTTCGCGGGCTGCGTCTTGAAGCTGGAGGAGTTCTATATGGTCAAGTGGCGAAAGAGTGGAGGCAACGATTGTGCACCGGTCCCCTTCAAAGTCTATCTTGATCATATGCTCCCCATCGGGGAAAATTAAGTTTTCAGTTTGTGCCAAGGGAATGTCAGAAATAATAGATAAAGAAGTTGCGAGAGATGAAGAAGATGAACCGCTTATTATCATATAAATACTTTTTTCACGGATATGTAAAAACGTGCGGATGGGTTTTATGAAGAGATATTTGGTTTTAAAAATAAATAAGTAAAAGATAGTAACGCCCATATTTCAGATATGAGAGTCACTCTAGCAAATTTGTCATGCAAAATGTGATTATATAGGATTAATAAAGGGTTGGTTGGATGATGGTGAATCAATAAGTTGGCCGTGTTGGGATCAAATACAGGATGTCCAAAAAGATGCCATGTTACATACCCGATTAAATGGATTAGCATAAAAAAATAGCACAAACGGTAGAGTTTTTTTGTAGAAAGATATCGGGGTGAAAGAATTACAGCTGC
This sequence comes from uncultured euryarchaeote, assembly GCA_963932585.1. Lineage (GTDB taxonomy): Archaea > Halobacteriota > Halobacteria > Halobacteriales > Hikarchaeaceae > Hikarchaeum. The sequence continues at coordinate 18,462 of CAWVSO010000009.1, read as the reverse complement.
CCAAATCAGGATGGCAGAAAATGTTAGTGCATAAGGCCTCCAATCAGAAAAAATTCCAGAATTATAGTACATTAAAGCCCTAGGAGCACCCCAATAAAAGTGTAGGCCTGAAGAGATCAATGTTAGTTGGATAGCTATAGAAGAAGGTTTGAAAATAGTCTTTAGATTGTATAGATCCATTATTCAGTTTTCAGTGGGTTCTGAAGACACTTGTAAAGTGGAAATGTCTTTGTTGTTTGTTTGAGCAGGGATGTCTATTATGCGAGTGTAGAAACAAGAAATCGCCCCAGTATGACATGCATTATTTGTTTGTGAAACTAAATATAAAATTGCATCATTGTCGCAATCTAGTCGGATTTCATGGACTTCTTGTATGTTACCGCTTGTTTCTCCTTTTTTCCATATTTCGCCCCTGCTTCTTGAATAATAATGTGCTAGTCCAGTCTCGTGGGTAAGAGTCAATGCGTTTTGATTGGCATAAGCCAGCATAAGAACTTTTTTTGTACCCATATCTTGAGTGATAACGGGGAGAAGTCCATTTTCGCCGAAAAAAATTTCAATGGGTAAAGACACAAGTAGTTGTATGCAAAGGATATAGAAAGATATTTCCTTTGAGTATGATAGAAAAAATCTATTTTATAAAACCGAAAAAATAAGTTAAATGACTCGGTTTTGGAGATAATCCAAATGTTTAGCGTTAAAGACTATTTTGACTTCTTCAGTTACAGGAGAGCCAATGCATGTGAGACAAACATTGAGTTCTTCTACTTCTTTGTCAGAAAGAATCTGTTGCATGTCCATGTCGATTTCACCGGTTTTTAATATTGCAGCACAATTTGCACAAGCCCCAGCCCTGCAAGAAAATGGCCAATCGTACCCTTCAACTTCAGCAGCTTCTAGTATGTATTCGCCTTCATTTACATTTAGAGTCCCATAGTCTTCTGCAGAAAGGCCTGCTGCGGCTGCTTTTTCAAATAAATCTTCATCTTCTAAATCCCAATTATTGTCGGTTAATGCATCATAATTTAAGTATTCAATTGTTGGCATAGGTTTGGTATTTTGCCGCAGTAATGTTAGACCTTACTGTTTGGTTTCAAAGCGTGTTGAGCCATACATTATTAATTTTTTGCAAAAGATTTTTGAGTTATCGCATAGATTGTGATGAAAAAAGCGGTTGGTTTAGTTAATGCAAGACGAAAAGAAATGTATGAAAGCGTTTTTTGAAGTAATCCCAGCAGTAGACATACAAGATGGCAAGACTGTCCAGCTTGTTGGAGGGGAAAGAGGAACAGAAAAGTATTATGGGGACCCGGTAGAATGCGCTCTTGGATGGGAAGATCAAGGAGCGAAAATGATCCATGTGGTCGATATAGATGGGGCTTTTGGGGGCAAAATGGTAAATAGGAAAACAATAGAAAATATCATAGATGAAGTAGAAATAGAAGTTCAAATTGGAGGGGGAATTAGAACTGAGAAGAATGTGACTGAATTGCTATCTATGGGCGCAAAAAGAGTTATTTTGGGAACTGCTGCTATAAAGAATCCAGAAATGATTGAAAAAATGAGTGCAAAGTACAAAGAAAATATAGTAGTGAGTTTAGATTCCAAAGAAGGAGAAGTGGTAGTAAAAGGATGGATAGAAAAAACTAAATTGGACCCTATAGAAGCAGCGAAAAAATATGAAAAATTGGGTGCTGCCGCTATTTTATTTACAGATGTAGATGTTGAGGGAAAACTAGAGGGTGTGAGGACTAAAATGGTTGAAAAAATGGTTGAATCGGTTGATATTCCAATTATAGCTAGTGGAGGCGTTAGTTCGATGAAAGATTTAGAAAAACTGAAGAGGTCTGGAGCTTCCGCAGTGGTAGTGGGTAGTGCATTATACAGAGGAACTATTACATTCGATGAAGTAAAAAAATGGGAGAATAAGATATAATCGCGTATAGCGTCCTTATATAACATCTATTGAAAATTTAAAATCCACGTATAGCGTCCGCATAAAAAGAAATACTTATGTAAGAGAGTAGCAAAGTGGGATAGTATGCCAACTTGCGAATATTGCAACAAGAAGTTTTCAGAACGAGGAATTGGAACCCATAGGAGATGGTGCAAAGGTAAAACTAGTTTGGCGTTTGGAGGATTTACTGAAATAGAAGATGGAGATTTAAAAGTTTCAGGAGAGAGTTCCAGATCTAGAAAGGCAGAGATAACAAGAAGAACTAATGAAACTACCATCAATCTGACATTAAATATAGATGGTTGTGGAGAATCAGATATAAACACAGGTATAGGTTTTTTTGACCACGTACTGGAATCATTTGCTACACATGGCTTGTTTGACTTAGATATCCAAGCAAAGGGAGATGTGGAAGTGGATGGTCACCATACAATTGAAGATGTGGGAATAGTTTTGGGAAAAGCATTCAATAAAGCATTGGGGGACAAAGGAGGGATTGAACGGTTTTCTCAAAGGAGTGTTCCTATGGATGAAACTGTTGCAACAGTGATTCTAGATATAAGTGGCAGACCTTACTTTAAATTTAATGGAGATTTCAGTGAAGAAAATGTAGGGGGTTTTACTAGCAGCATGGCACCTCATTTTTTTCAAAGTCTTGCGATGAATGCCAAGATTACATTGAATTGTTCTGTCACAGGTTTGAATGCCCACCATGAAATTGAAGCGCTGTTTAAAGCTGTTGCTAAATCCATAGATGATGCGACAAGAATAGATAACCGAAGGATAGGTTCACCGAGTACAAAAGGAGAACTTTAGGCCATATAGATAATAACTTAGGAGACATAGGAGAATTACAGATGTTTGATGTCATCATGCGGAAATTCAAAGGAAGCCCTAGTCAGCAAGTTGTAATCAGACTTTTACTAACTAGAGGTTTTTCAGTTAATGATAAAGGAAGAGTAGTGTCAGGCAATATTGAAATTCCACATACCCAAATAGCAGGTGAATTGGGAATTGATAGAAGAGTGGTAGATTCAACGACTAGTGCCATATTAGAGGATGAAGATCTAAAGCCCATATTTCAGAATATTTCGTCTATCCCTAGTCTCAGAGACTTGGCACCTGTGCTTAAATTATCAGTTCTAACAGTTGAAGTACATAAAGCAGGAGATTCGGGGATAGTTTCTGAAATTACATCTATGATAGCTAAACGGGGGATATCAATTCGTCAAACAATCAGCGAGGATCCAGAATTCACCGATAAACCAAAACTATACATAATTACAAATGAGCAGCTACCAGGGGAATTGGTAAATGAACTTATATCGCTAGAATTTGTGAGAAAAATAGGAATAGAATAAATAAATTAATCCACAATTATATCGTTTGAATCCATTTTTAAACGAGTTACCTGCATTTCAGATTCGTAACGGCTTATCCAGTTGGCAAAACAGTCGGGACAAAGACGCTGAGAATCCACATCTCTTTGATCGACTATTAATCGAATGGTTCGCGCTAGAGCGTCTGATATGGAACGGTCGCACTCGTCGCATGATATAGAATTAATCATAATTGAAAGTGGGTTTCGGTGCACATAGATCTTACTACAAAGAATCGGGCGCAGGGGGCGAAAAACATATTAGAATTAATATAGCAACATATGATTTATCATCGATGGAAAACTGAATATTTTTCAATACAGATGATATCGTTTGAATCGATAAACTGCATGGTGATATAATAAATAAGAAACACAGAGTATAGGGATCATAAAGAGGATGAAATTTTCGAAGGTGGTATGGCACACCATGTGCTATAAGTTAATTAATGACCCCCGAATATGAGATATATTTTAAGGGGATCGAGGAAAAAGTAGAAGAAGCATTGTCGGTTGCCAAGATTGCTAGATTGAAAGGAGAAGATCCCAGTTTGGATGTCGAAATACCTATTGCAAATGACATGGCTGGTAGGATAGAAAATTTACTAGAGATACCAGGTATTGCTGACCGGATAAGAGAACTTGAGAAAGAGAAAGGCAGAGAAGAAATGGCATTGGAACTAGGCAGAGATTTTGCAGAAGGGCGTGTGGGAGAATATCAATCAGATGTAGAAATAATAGAAGCTGCAGTCCGTGTAGCTGTTGCAATTCTAACAGAAGGCGTTGTTGCCGCACCATTAGAAGGGATAGATAGAGTAGAGTTAGATGACAATAAAGATGGAAGTAAATTTGTACGTATTTTTTACGCGGGGCCTATAAGATCTGCAGGAGGAACTGCCCAAGCGCTTTCAGTATTGGTCGCAGATTATGTTAGAATTCTTCTAGGAATTTCAGAATATAGGCCTTTAGAAGAAGAAATTGAACGTTATGCAGAAGAAGTGGTACTTTATGAGCGTGAAACGAGTTTACAGTATCTTCCTAGTGTGGAGGAAACTAAATTCATAGCTAGTAATTGTCCCATTATGCTTGATGGAGAACCTACAGGAAAACTAGAAGTTTCGGGTTTTCGCGATTTGAAACGTGTCTCGACGAATAAATCGAGAGGTGGTATGTGTCTTGTTCTTGCAGAAGGTATTGCTTTGAAAGCGCCCAAAATAGAGAGGTACATATCTCAACTACAGGAAGTTGAATGGCCTTGGATACAGGATTTAATAAATGGAAATTTGACACAGGAAATAGAAAAAGAAGAAGATTCAAAGACGAAGATAGAAGAAAAATATTTAAGAGATTTGATTGCTGGAAGACCTGTTTTTTCTCACCCTTCGCGCCCAGGAGGATTTAGGCTGCGCTATGGGAGAGCTAGAAATACAGGCTTGGCTACAATAGGTATAAGTCCAATAACGATGCACATACTTGACGATTTTCTTGCCCCAGGGACACAGATGAAAACACAATACCCTGGTAAAGCTGCAGGTGTTGTTCCAGTGGATTCAATAGAAGGCCCAACTGTGAAATTAAACTCCGGAGAGGTTTTTCGTGTTAGAACGATTAAAAAAGCATTAGAGATTAAAAACAAAGTAGATGTTATTCTTGATCTTGGAGAGTGTTTAATTAACTTTGGAGAATTTGTAGAAAACAATAAAAATCTATTGCCGGCCTCCTATGTATTTGAGTGGTGGGTTTTAGATGGTAAATTTGCTGGAATGGACATGCAATCATTTGAAGATAACCCAAAAATTGATTTGGAAAATCCAACCGCAGAACAAGCATTAGAGTGGTCGAATAAATGGGGAGTTCCGCTTCATCCAAAATATACATATATGTGGCATGACATCACGCCAGAACAATTTGAAAATCTCAGTGATGAAGTAGCCAAAGGCAGATATTTAGATGGTGTGTTGTATATCGAATCTAGTTTTGAAACTCAAAAGACACTTGAATCTTTATTAGTGGAGCATTTGTGTAAACGTGAAATTGCAATTGAAGATCCAATACCTTTTATCCATTCTTTGGGAATTTCTACAGATTTGATTAAGTCATGGGATGGTTTGTCCCCAAATGCTGCCAAATGCCCTAATGCCATGTTGGCTATAAAAGAAATAGTCTCTTTTAGAATCCGTGAGCGTGCACCTACACGAATAGGCGGTAGGATGGGAAGACCTGAAAAATCAGAAGCGCGTCAGATGAGTCCCGCGGTTCATACTTTATTCCCACTAGGAGAATCCGGAGGAGATAGAAGAAATGTAGAGGCTTCATCGAGATCTTTCGAAAATATAAACGGGTCACGTGGGATTATAAAAACTGAACTTGGGAAGTTAAAATGTATTGAATGTGGGTTAGAGAATTTTCATTTTTCTTGTCAAAATTGCGGAGGAAGATCAGTTCAATTATATAAATGTAAAACTTGTAACTTGAAATTTGTTGATGAATCGAATGCACGTGTGCATTCATGTCCTAAATGCGGTTCTGATAGTAGAGCGGAAATGTTCAATAAGATTAACATAAAAGAAAGATATCACCAAGCATTGAAACGTGTTGGAGAAAGAGAAAGTGGATTTGAGATGTTGAAAGGTGTTAAAGTGCTTACTTCAAAAAATAAAACTCCTGAGCGCATGGAGAAGGGAATTTTGCGAGCGAAACACAATGTCAGTATGTTCAAAGATGGCACTGTTAGGTACGATATGACAGATTTGCCAGTTACAAGTTTTAGGGCTTCTGAATTGAAAATATCAATTGGAAAATTGAAAGAATTAGGTTATAATTTCGATATTTATGGTGAGGATTTAAAATACGAAGAACAGCTCATTGCGATAAGAGTTCAAGACGTCATATTATCATATGGTGCGGCTGAACACCTAAAAAGAACTGCGTGTTTTATTGATGATTTATTGGTAAAATTTTATGGCATTGAACCATTTTATCAGATAAAAAATAACGATGACTTAATAGGAAATTTAGTGCTTGGTTTGGCACCACACACCAGTGCGGCTGTTGTTGGAAGGATACTGGGATTCACTAGTGCAGCTGTTGGATATGCCCACCCATATTTCCATGCAACTAAGAGGAGAAATTGCGATGGGGATGAAGATTGTGTGATGCTTCTTTTAGATGGCCTGTTAAACTTCAGTAAAAGTTATCTTCCAGATAAAAGAGGGGGTAAAATGGATGCACCATTGGTCATGTCATCTATTATTAATCCAACAGAGATTGATGATGAAGCGCATAACATTGATTCCGTGAGAGAATATAGTCTCGAGTTTTATGAAGCTACACTTCAAAGAAAACATCCGAGTGATATAGATATAAAACTCATAGGAAATGAAATTGAGCAGGGGAGATTGTATTCAGATTGTCACCATACACATGATACATCCAACATAGCATTGGGGCCAGGTCTATCTGCATATAAAACTTTAGACACTATGTTTAAAAAATTGGATGCGCAATTGGCATTAGCTGAAAAAATAAAAGCTGTTGATGAGACAGATGTTGCAGAGAGAATCATAGAGTATCATTTCTTACCAGATCTATTGGGCAACCTTCGTGCTTTTTCACAGCAAGAAACTCGGTGCCCCAAGTGCAATATAAAATATAGAAGAATGCCGTTATCTGGTGTTTGTAGAGAATGTGGCGGAAAGGTTCATTTCACAGTTCATGAAAAATCAATTTCTAAATATCTAGAAGCTGCCAAATTTATGTCGGATAAATACAAGTGCAGAGAATATACAAAACAAAGATTGTACCTTATTGAAGAATCACTGAAAAGTATTTTTCAAAATGATAAAAATAAACAAATTGATTTGAGCTATTTTACGCCGGATTCTTCAGAAATTAAAGGAAAAGTTTGATATTTTTAGCCTGTATTGAATTTTTATTCTAAATATCCAAGATCCCTCAGTCGATCGCGTACATTTTCATCCATATCAGAGGTTGTGTCATGATTTACATCTGAAAAAGACTCCCAATTTGCTCCAATTTGTTTTTCAAATTTATGAAGATGTGATTTGAGATTATCTACGTTGTCATCAACTGGTGTGAGTTTATTGATTAGTTCGTCTGGATCTTCAATTAGGTTATAGAATTCATCGGAGAGTATTTCGTTTTTTATGTATTTATTATCGTTCCTGCGAATGGCCCTCATACGGGAATAAAAACGAGAATTTTTATCTAGGATTATATTTGATTTTCTAGCTTTTGATTCTAGTTGTCTTAGTTCTATGATTGGTTTAGAATATTCTATGAATGCGAATTCAGATCCTTCAAAATCCCTATACAGAGGAGATACAAGTGATCTTTTTTTATTAAGGCTTAACGCGCCTTCGATGGTTCTTGCGCCAGAGATGTCAAGTATAGTGTGGTACAAGTCTATTAATTCTATTTGGTTTTCTAGTATTTTTTTGTCTATATTTTTATTTTTTATTATTAGAGGTACGTTTATTAGTGGGTCATAAATACAGAATTCATGGCCATATATCCCGTGTTCACCGTGTAATTCTCCATGATCAGAACATACTATTACAAGAGTGTTATCCCATTCGTTATTGGATTTCATCCAATTAAATAGCCTACCTATTTCCGAATCCATATGATGTATTTCTGCATCATATAATTGCCTTATTTTATCCCATTCCACCTCCCCAATATCACGAGACCCTGAATTATATTCTTTAGAATTTTGGCATACTGATGAGGGATTTATTCCAGGTGCGAATTGATCCAGAGATTGTTTTGGAGGATTATATGGTAAGTGAGCATCCATTAAATTGATAAAAATGAAATAGTCATCATTAGAGGATATGAAATCAATGGTTTTATTGATTATATTGGGTGTTTTCGAATCTGACGAGGAACTATTAATTGAAAGGAATTCATGGATTTCATTTCCAAGTTCAACTATTTTGTTGGCTATGGGTATCAAAAGATCATGGGAGATCAAATGTTTCCAAATAAAGGCATATAAAAATGCTACTTTTTTTGACAGCACGGGTGTCGGGATTATTTCAAAAAAATTATCTATGTCTTGGAACCCAGATGTTAAACCAGTAAAAGGCGTGATCCATGCATTGGAAGAATAACATGCAGTGGAATATCCTGAATTGGATAAAGAATCTGCCAATGTTTTTATGTTTTTTTCTAGATAAGGTCGCTCTTGATTTGCCCCATGTTCCCCGGGATATAATCCTGTAAATAATGACGCGTGGACTGGAAGAGTCCAGGGGGCAGGGGAAATTGCATGATGAAAAACCGAAGATTCTTTAGAAAATTCTTCTAAGAAAGGACTTATTTTTTTATCATAGCCATAAATCGACAAATGATCTTTTCTAACAGTGTCCATTACAATGAAAAGTATATTTTGTCGAGTGTCAACCATGATCGGGGAATGTTTTTTGTGAAGAATAAACCTCTTGGTATTGTTTTGACATAATCATAAGAGCATAAAAACACACTTCATGGGTTATGAATCGTCTTTGAACCTATTGATTTTAAAAATAGATTTTAGTTCTTTTTCTAGTTCTATCACGTATTCGTCAAGAATAGAATCCAAGGTTTCGTTGTCTAATAAAACACCCCCCATAAGTGCACCAGGATTATCAGGAAGAATTATTTGGAAATTTTCGTTAACGTATACTGGGTTGCTCTCAACAAGGATTTTTTGGTCAATGGCATGGATGATTTTCGAATCGTGTTTTTCCAACATGTTTGAGAATGCAGTAGTATAAGCATTTTCTAGTTCTAGAAGATAATGCACGTACTTATTTTCGAATAAGATTGGGTCAAAGGCTACCATGTGGTTTATATTTTTAATTGGGTTGTGAAAGGAGTAAAGTTTTGGTTTTTTCTAGGAACATTTTTTCGGTGTTTAATGGTATTGTTGCTCCAGCGGCAATATTATGCCCACCTCCTTCGCCCCCAACATGTTGAGCAGATAAACTCATTATCTCTGCTAAATTTAATCCGTTTTCAACTAGAGCGGTGGTCCCTCTTCCTGAAACTTTTAAATCCCCATCTTCCGTTTCAGCGAATGCGAATATAGGTTTGTTTGGATCGGTACCTTCCAAACCTAGAACCATTCCAGCAACAATGCCCACAATTGTGTCTCGGATTTGATTTCTAGCGTGGAACCACTGAAAATTTTCCTCTATTGACACACCATCTCGGAGTACATATGAGATTCCCATCGATAGATTTTTTCTGTGGATTGCAAGTAGATTTTTCGCTCTTGCAAAAGCTTCTTCGCGGTTGCCAAGACAAATAGAGAGTCCTACATCTGGGCGCCCATACCGTGCTGTTGAATTCAGTACAGTTGAAAATTCATTTGCATCACGTAATTCGGTTCCAATGACTTCTAACTCAAGTTCATATGCGAGCCCAACAAAACTGTTTATTTTTGAGGCAGAAAGGCCTCTTGAAATTGAATGCCTAACTAACTCATTAACTATTTCTTTTTTTTCGAATGGAGATAACCCAGACCAGGTTTTCCATTTACCATTATTTTTTAATTCCATGCCTAAATTATTTAAAAATTTAATAGACCCAGAAGAATCATTTGATATACCAGGTATTCCAAATTCATTAGAATATTCTAGTAGTTTTGGAAGTGATCTAGTTTGTTTTCCATAAAGAGATAAATCACGGGTGATTTTTAAAACTCCAGCGTCCGCCCCATCTTTTGCTATATCTATGTTAGCGCCAGACAGCCCTCCATTTTTTGCTTGCATATCTCCAACGGCCCCAACGACAGCTAACGCAGATAGGTCCCGGTTATTAGCACCATTGCATTCTAGAGATTTTGCAAGGGCATAACAAGTTCCTGCACCAGATAATTCGGTGGCCCCATCTATCCCAAATAGGAGAGGGTTTAAGTGGAAATCAAGATCTGCAATTCTATGATTAATCGGTTCTGAATTTATTTGGAGAATGTCTGAAGGTTGGTGGTGATCACAAATGACAGGGGTAAAATTTCCGAGTTCTTTATGTTCGATTATTTTATCTATTTTTCCACTGCCAAAGTCGGTGAAGAGAACTGTGTCATAGGGCATTTTTGCTATTTGATCTAGTTCTAAATCACTCAATTTTTTGGAAAACGCAGTAGATACAGATACACCAGCTCTTTGTAGTGCTTGAGTTGCTATTGCTGCACTAGTTAATCCATCTGCATCTACATGAGAAATGCAAAGTAAAGATTCAGATTCAAGTAAATATTTTGCACATTCATTTGCCCTATGCTCTAATTTTAAAATTGGAGATGAGGTCATTTTTTCTTTGCCATTTTATTTAATTCTTTAGAGAACTCTTTAGCAGATTCGGCATATGTCCTTATTGGAAGATCTCTGTAAGTACGTATATATTCATCTGGTTTTTTTCCGAATAATTGTACGGTCACATGCACATACTCGCCTCGGACTATAGCATGTATTCCAGCATTGGCAGAATTTTTTGGAGTCATATTAGAAAAAACAATGTGTTCTATCATTGTTTCCACGCGGGCGCGGGGATTATCTAGAGAGGCATGAATTAGCTTGCTTGGTTTATTCTCATCTAGAGTAACTATTGCTATAGAACCCTGCCCAGGTGCCGGTGTGAAATGTCTAATTGGAAGCCGGGAGAAATTAAAATTATTAGGGGATTCGCTGAAAATAAAATCGTCGTGAGATACAATTAGTGCTTTTTCTTTTTTGTTGGAAGAATACCAATCTAATAATTGTGTAAAACTTGAATCGGTCAATAGTTCATGGGACAAATCATTTCTGATTAAAGAAAGTTGATTATTATTCCTAACATTGTTTGTGCCTATAACAATTGTATCAGGAATCTCAGAAATGTTGGTTTTATTTTGGCTGACTATCACATCCCCAACAATGTCTTTTCGATTGACAGCTGCCACAATTAAATCATTTGGGAAATCATTTGGGAAATTAACAAATGAATGGACCGCCCCATCTGCATCAGATTCCAATACTTTTTCATTTAAATGCTCGATGAACGCTTGCCTATTTTGAATATTTTTTTTGGTTGATTTCCCAGACTCTATAAAAGTATTTTTTATTTTTATAAGTTCTATTGTATAGCGAGGCGATTGGAATTTTGATTTGAATTCTTCTATACGTTTCAAAGAGGAAAATGAGTCTTCAACTGCAAGGGTTATTACCTTCCTCTTGGACATATAGTTTTTTCGTTGGCCCACTGATAAACCCTCATCGATGTCGACCTAAATAAACAGGTTTGTAATATATTGGTTCGGAACGTCTTTGTGCAAGTAGAATATAAGTTTGGATGTTTACAGCCATGATAATACTATCAAACAGTGTTGTGCAAAATTATTTTATTCAATATGGTTACTTTGCGTTGTTTCTAGTTTTTATTTTGGAGGGTGCCATGCTATTGTATTTTGCGCCATCGGAGACTTTGGTTCCATTAGCAATTATATTTCTTGCAAACTCAATAGAAGAATATGCACTGGTAATTTTAGTTGCAGTTGTAGGGGCAACGATTGGGCAATATGTGCTTTTTATTACTGCCAAACGTGTCGGTAGAGAGAGATTGTTGGAAAAGAAATGGTTTCGTTTAAAGGATTCACAATTAGCTAAATTTGATGGTTGGTTTAATAGATGGGGTGCTATTGTGGTCCCCGTTTCCAATGCGTTATTTTTTACTAGAGGGATGCTGACCATACCCGCTGGTCTATCTAAAATGGAAAACAAAAAATTTATTTTTTTGTCAGCGTTGGGTACTTTTATTTTTGAAACGATCCTTGCTGCATTGGCATGGTATTTTGGCCCCCAGATATTGGAATTGCTAGATATTGGAATTTCTATATTTTTAAAAATATAGTTAGTTATTTTTTTGAATGGCTTCTAAGATTAGTTCGGTTATATCTAGTACATCTAGGTTATCTTCGAATCCTCCAGTTTTTCTTCCATCTTCGTACATTGACATGCATTGTGGGCATGAAACTATAAATTTTTCAGGAGGCGTTTCTGTATCCTCGATTGCTTCTCTGAGACGCTCTACGGATGGTTTATTTGTGTTTTCGAAATCCATCCACATGCCACCTCCGCCCCCTCCACAACAAAATGAGTTATTTCTATTCCGTGGCATTTCAAACAATTTACATCCTGTTTGTTGAATTAGATTACGAGGAGATTCATATTCGCCATTGTAGCGGCCAAGGTGACATGGGTCGTGATAAGTTACAGAATAGTTTAGCGAAGAAGGTATGTTCAATGCCCCATTGCTAACTAGTTCATTTAACACAGTTGTGTAATGCTTGACATCTGCTGAAAAGCCAAATTGAGGATATTCATTTTTGATGGTGTTGTATGAATGTGGATCTGTGCAAACTATTGTTTGGAAATCGCATTGGTTAAAAATTTCAATGTTGGTTTCAGCTAGCATTTCATAAAGTCCTTCTTCTCCAACTCTGCGGATGTCATTTCCATCGTTTTTTTCAGATTCGTACAATATACCGTAATTTATATTGGCTTCATTGAATATTTTTGCCAAAGCTTTAGAAATATTTTGGCATCTAGGATCATAGCTAGGCAAGTCTCCAACATACCATAAGTACTGAACTTTAGAGTTTCGAGCGTCTGGTATTTCAAAATCTAGATTTTTCACCCAATCTGGGCGTTTTCTTTCCGACGAGCCAAAAGAATTTCCATGAGTATAGACATCCATCATCACAGATTGAATTTTTGGATTCAAATTACCAGATTCAACTATTCTGCGGTTCATTTCAGTGAATTGAGTTACATGTTCTATTTCAACGGGACAGGCTTCAACGCATGCGAGACATGACATACATGCCTCCATAGAAGGTATTGAAACTACACTCCCGCCATCTGAAATTATGGGTTTTACAGAAGTCAGGCCCATATTCAATTCATCGGTGTATTTTTTTAGATCTAAAATTATATCCCTAGGATCTAGATTTCTTCCAGATGCTTTTGCAGGACATACTTCTGAACAGCGCCCACATTTTGTACAAGCGTCGTGGTCTAACAACTGTTTCCATGAAAAATCTTCAATTTTTTGAGGACCTATTTCTTCGGGTGTAGCATTGGGAGGAATTCTAGGCAAACGTATTCCAGAAAGTTCGTCGTATGCTATTATGTTAGCCATGCTTGAGAGCATATGGAATGCTTTTGTATAGGGTATTGTTGCTGTGAACACTAATGCCACTATGGCATGTGACCACCACAACAAAGGATAAAGTGATTGGCCCATTCCTGGAGAGATGCCCATTTTTAAAAGAACTAATGCTACAAACCACCCTACAAAGCTTATTTGTTCGAATGCGGGGAAGTTTTGAGCCAATATGCGTATGCCTTCGATCAGGTAGCCGCCAAGACAAAGGTACATTAAACACCATACAAAAAGATGGTCTTCAACACTGGTGTGCTTTCCAAGTAAACGCGGGGTTTTGACCCAATAACGTCGGTAAATTGCCATTGATAGGCCAATGATTAAAAGAAATCCAAGTGCATCCATGACAAAAGAATACACCAGATAAAAATCACCTATGAAAAATGATTTTTGAGTTATTGGCCGGTAGATATCTATATCAATTGCTAGTATTGTTGTCCCAATTGTTAATGTTAGAAATCCCCATAAAATAAAAGTGTGCATGATTCCTGCATACATATCACGTTTGAATTGTCCAGTGTTTTTCCCGACAAATTTAATTGCCCTAAAGACCCTTTTAGAAATATTATTTAGCCGAATGGTTGGGTCTTTTTTTCCGGAGTTATATCTGTTTAAACGTGAAAAAATTCCGTGAAAAAATATGATTAAAGTGATTAGAGATAAATAATAAAATATAATTTCGCCCACGTCCCCAATTTCCCAAAATATAGGTCTTGTAATTGCTTCTGGGGGTATGTACGTCATGGTTTATTTTGGGGGTTACACGTATTTGTTTATCTGCATAGGCTATTAAGTATTGATTATGATAATTCCATCCATATTATAAATTGGTTAATTGTCCATCCAAGAGATGATTTCATCATATTTTGATCCCTTTCTAATGATGATATTCTCATCGAGGTCTACCACGGTGCTGTGTCCTCCTGGTGTTGTTCCACCATCAAGAATTGCTGAAACGTGAAACAATAAGTTTTGATCCAAATCCATTAAATTACAAGGGCTTGGTTTTCCACTAATATTTGCACTAGTTGCTGTGAGGGGAGAAACTGAGTTAAGGAGATCAAGGGCCACTTTGTTTCGAGGGATTCTCACGCCAATTTTACCATTATTATTTGAAAGTTTGAGAAGAGTTTCTGTTGTGGGTTTACAAAGTATAGTTACAGGTCCAGGGAGGAATTTGTTTGCGAAAGATCTAGTCTTTTTAGTTAATTCCACATGTTTTGATGCTGATTTGATTGTGGGAAAGGCTATGGAAATGGGCTTTGTTAGTTTCCTTTGTTTAGCTTCGAACAATTTCTGGACTGCCACCTCATCAAGGGCATTTGCACCTAATCCGTAAGTTGTTTCTGTGGGGTATATGACCAATTCTCCAGAATTTATAGCTTGTATCGCTTGGTCCACAGTTGTCATCAGTGTATGCGTGTTTTCTGAGTGGTTATTAATCTCTTGGTAATTTGATTGAATTTTAGACGGTATTTGTAATTTTTACAGAGTAAGTCTTAATAAATTCGAAGTTAATTGGATAGTATAATAGAATGGAATTCTTTTTTCACGGCGACATTATGTATGGACCAAGTATAGGCATAATACCTGAAATTCCTAGAATCGCTATTATTAGCATAATAATTTTAGTATTTCTTTTGGGCCTTTCTGCGTTTTTTTCATCTGCAGAAATTGCCATGTTTTCTCTAGCAAAACATCGCCTTGATAATTTAGTTGGAAAGGGAGTTCCAAATGCCAAAATTGTAGAAAAACTTAAAGATAATCCGCAAAGTTTACTGGTGACTTTATTGTTGGGGAATAATATATCTAATGTGGCTATGTCTTCTATTGCGACTAGTTTATTTGCATTGTATTTCACAGATGGAATTTCCATTGCAATAACCACTTTTTTGGTCACGACGATGGTTTTGTTATTTGGTGAAATAATTCCAAAATCTTATGCTATGAAAAATCCAGAGGCCTGGTCGCTTAGTATTGCCAAAACTACAGTTTTTTTTAAGCGCAGTTTTGGGCCGATTGCCAATATATTTATTAAAGTTTCTCAGATCATTACAAGGGAAAGTGCAGAATCAGGAACAATTAATAATCCCTACGTGACCAGGGATGAGATTCAAACTTTGTTGGAAACTGGAAAGGTTGAGGGAGTTATAGAAGAAGATGAGCTTGAAATGTTACAAGGGGTGTTTGATTTGGAAGAGACTGTTGCTAAAGAAATTATGACTCTAAGACTGGATATCAATGCGGCCCCTATCGAATCTACAATTGAAAATGCCGTGGATATTTGTATTGATTCAGGGCATATGTGTTTGCCGGTTTACAAAGATAGTTTGGACAGCATAATGGGAATTGTAACAATAGGAAACCTATTAACTGAAAATAGGAAAATAGGAAACGGGTCATCTATAGAAATGGTTTTAGAACCTACGCTTCACATACCAGAATCAAAAAAAATAGATGAATTGTTAGCAGAAATGCAGAAAAAGCGCCTTTCTTTAGCAATTGTAGTGGACGAATATGGAACTACATCCGGATTAATTACACTAGAAGATATACTTGAAGAAATTGTGGGAGAAATTCTTGAAACTGAAGAAGAAGTTCCAATTAAATTTTTATCACCTAACATAATTGAAGTTAGAGGAGATGTAAATATTGATGAAATAAATTCTGCTCTTGGAATTGAGCTTCCAGAAGGAAATGAATTTGAAACGATTGCTGGTTTTGTTCTTTATAAAACTGGAAGAATCGTGGAAAGTGGAGAATTTATTATGCACGAAGGGATTGAGATAGTGATAAATAAAGTGGATAAAACTAGAATTTTGAAAGTAACAATAAAAATCCCCTAGAGTGTTTTATTCTTTGTTATAGTTGAAAATAACAGAAAAAGTGTTTATCAGAAAATTAATTATGGTGGATTATAAATATAAAGAATGGAAAAGCAAAAATATGGAATATTACTTCCTAATTTCGGAGAGCATGCTTCTGTAAAAAAATTAGTTGAGGGCACTATAAAGGCGGAGAAATATGGATTAGATTCTGTTTGGATTAGAGATCATTTGATATTCCAGCCACATGGACTAGAAGGAGCAGACAAGACACATGTAGATACATTCGCTGTGTTAGCTGGACTAGCAACTGTGACAAAAAAGATTGAGCTTGGGACAGCAGTGGTAATACCATTGAGGCATCCGTTACATCTTGCACATCAATTTGCAAGTTTAGACTGGATGTCAAATGGGAGAGCTATTTGTGGCCTTGGTGCAGGAAATTTCAAACATGAATTCGATGCCATTGGTTTTCCAGAGGGTTACGAGAATAGGACAGGGGTTGTTCGAGAGAATGTCGATATATTAAGAGCTGCATGGAATGAAGATGTTTTCAGTCATGATGGAGAGGTGTTTTCATTTGAAGATGTATGGGTTCGTCCTCAACCCGTCAGTGATATCCCTATATGGTATGGAGGTTCAACCCCATTAGCAGTTTCTTGGGCAGCTGAATTTTGTGATGGATGGCTCCCAGGTAGAATTAACATGCCAACTTTTGTGAAGGCAATTAAAAAGCTCGAACGAGAAGCAAAAGAACATGGGAGATCGCGGCCAACAGTGGGCGCAGTTCCAATTACAAGTCCAGATGAGAATCGACAGAAAGCACTTGATTCTGCAAACGTGCAGGGACTCTTAGATTCATCCAACAAAAGAGATAAATGGGTCAAACCAGAAGGTGGGAAATTTACTAAAGTGGAAGATCTTGATGGAGTTTTATTAGCAGGTACACCTGAAGATATAGTGGATGGTGTAGAGAAATTCGTTCAAAGTGGACTTAATCACCTTGTGTTCGATCTACGGATGAGATTTGATGACTGGGATTACTGTTTAGATTTACTAGGACAAGACATACTCCCCAACTGTCCTAGATAATTAAGAAGTTAATTTGAAGGGGATTTTCATTTCGTATATGGTATAGAATCCATAGCACCGGGCTATTGTGGTCAGTTAGTTTCCCTATGTTTTGTAAACACGTTTTATACGTGCAACTGGCACTATATTTGTGTTAGACACGAGGACACAGAGAATTGGAATAGATAAAAAACAGATTGTTTTTACAATATAGAAAAATAACGATCGTTTTAACAACCAACAGAGGTTATGATAGTTGAGAATGATAGAAGAAAACGTTACGTTCTATAGTGAAGGTGAAAAAATTACAGGCATACTTAGATTGCCAGAAAAATTGAATGGCCCAGCCCCAGGTATCGTCCAGGGTCCAGGGTTTTTGGGACTGAAAGGGGGGAAGTTATACAAACAATACCATGATTTGTTAATAGATGCTGGTTTTGTTGTATTAGTTTTTGATTATAGAGGTTTTGGAGATAGTGGAGGAGATTCTGTCCTATATCCAGAGCGTCAAATAGAAGATATCCGCAATGCGGTTAGTTATATTGAAACTAGAGATGAAGTGGATAATAATCGGATTGGTTTGTTTGGTTCAGGTGGCACGGGTGGGGGGAATGCAGTTATAGCAGCTGCACGGGATAAAAGAGTTAAATGCATGGTAGCCAACAATGCTGTTGCAGATGGGGCGGAATGGGTAAGAGGAATGCGTAGAGAATATGAATGGCTTGGTTTACTTGATGCACTAGAAGAAGATCGTAGACAGCGTGCCCTTACTGGAAAAAGTAAAATGATACCTTCTAGAGGTTTAGAAGGCCTGCAGATACCAACACCTGAAAGAATGACGACGAATGTTAAAAGCGACGTGGACACTAAAATACCACAAGAATTGCCCTTATCTTGTGCAGAAGCCATAATAGAATATCGTCCAGAGGATGTTGTTGATCAGATAGATGGTGGGGTTTTGTTTATTTGTGTTGAGAACGATGACACGACTCCAGAGCGCCAAACTATTCGATTATATGAAAAGG
>CAWVSO010000008.1:0-19404 GCA_963932585.1 uncultured euryarchaeote | reverse complement strand
ATCTTTATCTATCCCTAAAAAATCTAATTTCGATAGTGCATCAAATGCCCTACAAGAATTTTCAGAACAGGGAAAAATAGCTGACATTCGTATGATAACTCACACGATTCCTTCTTCAGTCTCTGGTGTACCTAAGAAAAAACCAGATATAATGGAAACACGAGTCGGCGGAGGCTCAGTCATAGAAAGATTGGATTTCGCTTTTAATTTATTACGAGACGGGGGCGCACACGGAATAGAACAAATTTTTTCAGAAGGGGATTATCTCGACGTGGCTGGAATAACTAAGGGAAAGGGAACTCAAGGGCCTGTAAAAAGATGGGGTGTTCAAAAAAGAAAAGGTAAACACTACAGACAAGGGTACAAGCGACGCATAGGAAATCTTGGTCCTTGGAACCCCTCACGTGTCAGATCAACTGTACCTCAACAAGGTCAAACTGGATATCATCAACGCACTGAATACAATAAACGCCTGATCTCAATAGGAAACGACGACCAAGCAAATGTATCAGGAGGATTTGTGAAATACGGGGAGGTCAATGGACCGCATATACTTGTCCAAGGATCTCTACCCGGTCCTCAATCCCGTTTATTAAGGTTCCGCACGGCAATCCGTCCAAACAAACCCAATATATCTCCGGATATCCGCCACATTTCGAAGGCATCAAATCAAGGATAATAAATTATGAAAGCTACAATACTCAATCTTAAAGGAAATCAAGAAGGCACAATAGATCTGCCACCTGCCTTTGATACGCCATATCGCCCAGATTTAATCAAGCGCGCAGTCGTGGCATCACAGGCCAATCGAAAACAGCCTTATGGTTCAGATCCTTTCGCAGGAAAAAGAACATCTGCTATATCTTTAGGAACTGGAAGGGGTCTCGCACAAGTACCTCGTTCAAATGGCCGTGGCAGAAAATCGCCGAACACCAACAGTGGTAGGCGATGTCACCCGCCAAAATCTACCAAAGACTATTCACACAAAGTCAATGCCAAAGAAAGGCGTCTTGCAATCAGAAGTGCAATAGCAGCTACTGCCGATGCAGAATTAGTTCGAAACCGAGGTCACAACTTTAGTGAAGATCTAACATTACCCATAGTCGTCACAGATGACTTTTCAGATTTAAAGAAAACTAAAGACGTGCTAGATGTTTTGAACAATATTGGGATCTCTGTAGATCTAGAACGATCAGAATCAGCAAAAGTCCGTGCCGGTCGTGGCAAGACCCGAGGCAGAAAATACAAACGTTCAAAATCTATTCTATTCGTCACCGAAAACAAAGCTCTCTCAGCAGCTCGAAATATACCTGGGGTAGATGTTGTTACTGCCAATGAAGTTAACACAGAAGATCTAGCCCCTGGAACTCACGCTGGCAGACTAACATTGTGGACACAGGGTGCCATTAAAGAGGTGGCAAACAAATGAACATACTTCACTATCCTGTGATAACAGAAAAAACAATGGATGCTATAGATTTCCATAACAAATTGGTTTTCATAGTCGACCTTCGAGCCTCTAAACCAGAAATCAGAAAAGCTGTAGAGGAACAATATGAAGTATCTGTAACTAAGGTAAACACTCAAATAACAATGAAAGGAACTAAAAAAGCCACCGTACAATTATCCGACGAAGATGATGCTCAAGATGTAATTTCAAGGGTGGGTGTATTCTAATGGGCCGCAGAATTCAAGGACAAAGACGTGGAAGAGCTGGAACTTCTGGTAGTTCTACCTTCAAAGCACCATCTCACAAATACAAAGCCAACTTAACACATAAAAACCCTGGACCCGACGCCACCGTTTATGGGACTGTTCTAGAAATAGAACACGATCCTGCTAGAAGTGCGCCAGTAGCTCTTGTGACATTCGACGATGGCGATAGACGTTATGTACTTGCCCCAGAAGGAATAGCAGTAGGGGATGACATAGCTATTGGAATTTCCGCAGAAATAAAAGCAGGAAACACATTGCCCCTGGCCGAAATACCTGAGGGACTTCCTGTGTGTAACATAGAATCTCGACCTGGAGATGGTGGTAAATTTGTTAGGTCTAGTGGTGTCAACGCAACACTCATCAGTCACGATTCTCATGCCGCAATGGTAAAACTCCCATCTGGCGAAATAAAACGATTCGATCCTCGCTGCCGTGCAACAATTGGGATAGTTGCTGGAGGGGGTAGGACCGAAAAACCATTCGTAAAAGCTGGAAAAAAATACCACAAATTGCGCACACGCGGAACAAAATACCCTCGTGTAAGAGGAGTTGCAATGAACGCTTGTGATCATCCATTTGGAGGCGGAGGACGTCAACATCCTGGCAGGCCAAAAAGTGTCGCTCGAGGAGCTCCACCTGGGAGAAAAGTCGGATCTATTGCTTCTAGACGTACTGGTAGAGGTGGCTCACGATGAGCGATAAAGTAGACTACCTAACTGGTCAGGAAGGCGAGTTCACATATAGGGGCCATACAACTGAACAGTTACAAGCCCTTAGCCTCGAAGAGGTCGCAATACTGCTGCCTTCACGTACACGGAGAACTCTCCAAAGAGGCCTAACAGAACAGCAAGAAAAATTACGTGAAAAAGTAAGAAAAAGCGATCCAAAAAACACAGCAAGTAATCCAATAAGAACTCATATACGTGATATACCAGTTCTGCCCGAATTTATTGGCTTCACTTTTGCTGTTTATGATGGTCATAAATTCCAACGCATTAAAATTGAGGAAGACATGCTTGGGTATTACCTAGGGGAATTCCATGTAACTCGTAATAGAGTCCGTCATGGTACTGCAGGAGTAGGTGCAACTCGTTCCTCAAAATTCGTGCCACTTAAATAGATAAATCATGGGAATTAATTATTCATTACAATCCGACCCGACCGTGACTTCAAGGGCTATAATCCGTAGTCAGCCAATGAGTCACAAACACGCCCGCGAAATAGCAAGATCAATTAAAGGTAAGACTGCCATGGATGCAATTTCTTATCTCGAAGATGTCATCTCTAAAAAACGCTCTGTTCCTTTCCGAACTCACAATGCTGGAGTTGGACACAGAAAAGATATAAAAGGATGGGATGCCGGAAGGTATCCTCAAAAAGCGTCCCGTGCATTTTTAAATTTACTAACAAACGCCATAGGAAATGCAGAATCTAAAGGATTAGAAGGTAACAAAATGAAGATAATGCATGTAGCAGCTCACAACGTTGGAACTAGACGCGGAAGAAAGCCCAGGGCATTTGGAAGGGCCACACCTTGGAATACAACTCTTGTAGATGTAGAACTAATATTGGAGGTAGAAATCTAAATGGCAGACGAACATCAATTTATAGAGAAAGGCCTACTCAATTCGCAGATAAACGAGTATCTTGGATCAACACTTCAACGTGCAGGATACGGGGGCATGGAAATAGCTAAGACACCCATGGGGACTCAAATAGTTCTAAAAGCAGAAAAACCCGGAATGGTAATCGGTAAAAGCGGTAAAAAAATACGTGAAATAACTCAAGCTCTGAAAACAAATTTCAATCTTGAAGATCCTCAAATAGACGTTCAAGAGGTAACCGAGCCAGATCTTAACGCACAGATAGTGGCGGATAGATTATCAAACGCATTGGAACGCGGATGGTATTTCCGCAAAGCAGGACACACAACTGTTGATAGAATCATGGCATGCGGAGCGTTAGGGACCGAAATAGTTCTATCTGGGAAAGTCACTGGTTCTCGTGGAAGAGTTGAAAAATTCAATCGTGGATACATAAAACATAATGGTGAGCCCGCTTCAGAAATTGTTGATCGAGGGCAATCAGTAGCAATTATGAAACTCGGAACTGTCGGCGTTAATGTAAAAATTATACCTCCTGGTGCACAACTACCTGATAATTTCTCTATTTTAGACCATTCAGAAATAGAAGGCATATCTGCCGAATCAGAAACTGTACCTCAACACGAAGGTGCAGACGATCTTCTAATTCAATCACCAACCGATGCAAATATTTCTGAAGACCAAGAAACAGAAACAGCAGACGAAGAAATAATCAATGTCCCTGCAATTGACATTAATTTAACAGATTTACCTGGGGTAGGTCCTTCAAAAGCTAAAGCATTACAAGAAGCTGGATTCACAATAGAATCTTTACAATCTGCAGATGAATCTGATATATCTGCGGTATCTGGGATAAGCGAATCCCTGGCAGCTCAAATAAAACAATCACTCATTGAATTGCAAAATGGCGGTGAAAATTAATGCCTATGCTAAGGCCATCTGAAATCCGAGACATGACTCTTGAAGAGCAACAGTCCGAGATAAAAAAATTAAACACCGAGCTATTAAACGCCCGTTCAGCAAATCATGCGGGCGGTTCATCAGATAATCCTGGATTAGTTAGGGAATTGAGACGTACGATTGCTCGAATTAAAACCATACAGAATCAACAAAACGATTCCACTGAGGATTCCTCTTGATTCAAATTACTCCTGAGAATATTTCTCGACATGAATTCATAGGCCTGGATGCAAAAGTAGTGGAAGCGCCAAATACTTCTCTCATTAATATTTCAGGCAAAATAGTAAATGAAACAATGAAGACTTTTCATATAGGAAATAAAACCAACCAAACAAAAATAATTCCTAAATCCGGTACTAAACTCGAAGTCAAATTACCAAATAATGATTATGTGGTGGTTGAAGGAAATTATTTAATTTCACGCCCTGAACGTAGAACCCAAAAGACAGGAGGATCAATATGGCATTAAAACAAAATAATAATACATCAAACCAAGTAGACAAAACTAAACCTACTACTTCATCTGATCCTTTATCCATTCGTGGAGGGGTAATAGAGGGAATTGTAGCTTCAACATCAATGGAGAAGACTGTAATCGTGGAACGAGAATATGTCATCTTTATACCTAAATACGAAAGATATATGAAACGCAGATCAAGAGTCCCGGCACATGTGCCTTCTGGATTTGATCTCAACGTTGGGGACCATGTCAAGATAGCTGAAACCCGTCCAATTTCAAAAACAAAATCTCACGTTGTAGTTGAAGTAATAAAAAGTGTCTCTGGAGGCGACTCACAATGAAAGGAATCACTTCTAGCATTAGTAGAGGAATTCCAAAAGGAGCCAAGCTCGTTTGCGCAGACAACACAGGAGCTAGGGAATTAAATCTCATCAGTGTTGCAGGATATCATGGGACAGCTAATCGACTTCCATCTGCCGGCATAGGGGACAAAATAACAGTCTCAGTAACAAAAGGTTCGCCAGAAATGCGTCGACAAGTTCTACATGCAGTTATAGTCCGCCAAAAGAAATCTATTCGACGTCCAAATGGTCTCCGTGTAAAATTTGAAGATAATGCTGCAGTACTTATAGACGAAGCTGGTGCCCCTCGTGGAACTGAAATTAAAGGCCCTATAGCAAGGGAAGTAGCAGAGCGATTTGGAGGGATCGCTAGTACCGCCACAACTATAATCTAATATTATTATGAAGACGACACAACCAAGAAAACAAAGAAAACAACAGTACAACGCGCCTCTGCATCTACGACACAAGCAACTAAGGTCTTCCCTGTCCACTGAACTACGCGATAAATATGGCATCAGAAACACTCGTGTAAACACTGGAGATGCCATTGAAGTCATGCGTGGAGATTCCGCAGGCGAAGCTGGAATTGTGGCAAAGGTAGATCTTAAATCAAAAACTATTTTTGCAGAAGGAATAACTGCAGAAAAAGCAGACGGTGAGGAATACATGCTTCCTTTAATTGCTTCCAATTTACGCGTAACCAAACTCAATCTGGACGATCCTGTTAGGGAATCTAGATTGGGAGGTGAATCCAAATGACAAATCATCAAAAAACACTTTCTGCACCTGCATCATGGCCAATTGAGAGAAAAACAACAGTATTCACAGTAAAAGCACGCCCTGGGCCTCACGGTGAAAAAGGAGTGCCTCTTCTTGTTATTCTTAGAAATGTACTTGAGTATGTTAACTCCACTAGAGAAGCAAAATATGTTCTACAAAACCGTTTAGTTTTACTCAATGGTGCCGTGGCAAACGATGTTAGAATACCTGTCGGAATGTTTGATATATTGGCCTTCCCTACTAGAGATGAATACTATCGTATTTTCCCTGAATCTGGTGGGCGCTTAAGTCTCACTCCAATCACATCCGACTCAGCCAACTCCAAACTGGGTAAAATAACAGGAAAATCACAACTTTCTCCCGATGAGTATCAATTAGCTTTACATAATGGAACCACTTTGAGGATCCCTGCCAACACAGATTACCATCCTGGAGATTCTCTTATAATCGACAACGAAACTGGAGATATAGCTGCCCACTTTGTGTATGAAGTAGGGGCATTAGTAACTGTTATAGGAGGTTCTCATTCTGGAAAAATAGGCACTTTAACTAATATCCGGGTAACCAGTGGCGGAGCTCCTAATGTGGTTCAAATAAAATCAGAATCACTCACTTTCGAAACAACAGAGCCTTATGTGGTTGTTATAGACGATAAATTTACTGGGGGTAGGAATTAATAATGTCTGTACAGAAAATCAATTCCATGAGAGACCCACGTATTGAAAAAGTAGTTGTTCATATGGGGGTTGGGGAAGCCGGTAAAAAACTCCAAAACGCAGAAGAAATCCTAAATGACATAACTGGTCAACAAGGCATTCAAACTATTTCCAAATCAACCATCGCAGATTTCAACATACGCAAAGGAGACCCAATAGGTGCAAAAGTGACTCTCCGTGGAGAACAAGCAGTTAACTTCCTAAATTCTGCGATACCTCATGCAAACATATCCTCGCGTTCATTTGATGCCCAAGGAAATTTGAGTTTTGGAATTTCAGAACACATAGTTTTCCCAGATCAGGATTACAATCCTAATATTGGTCTTTATGGCCTAGATGTTACTGTAGTTCTCAATCGTGCTGGCTCTAGAGTTAAACGCCGTAGGCATAGTCCAAAACCCCTCCCTATGTCTCATAGGTTAACCACCGAGGAATCAATCAATTTCATTGAATCAACTTTCAATGTAGAGGTCACATCTAATGAATAATGAACAAACAGAACAAACAGAACAAACCGTGGAAGTCCAGGAACCAACTGGACAAGACCACAAATGTAGACGTTGCGGACGTAAACAAGGTCTTGTGAGCAAATACAACATTTGGCTCTGCAGACAATGCTTCCGCGAACTAGCGAAAACAGTGGGGTTTAAAAAATACTCATGACTGGAAATGATCCTTTATCAGATGCTTTATCTGGGCTAAATAATGCCGAGAGTGCCGGGCATCTTCAATATGTAGCAAAACCCGCATCGAAGCTAATCGGAAATGTATTCAAAGTATTCAACGATTACAATTATATCGGCCAATTCGAATACATAGAAGATGGCAAAGCAGGATACTTCGATGTTGAACTAAAGGGGGCTATCAACAAATGTGCCCCAATAAAACCGCGATATTCTGTTTCACTTTCCAATTTCGAGAAATGGGAAAAACGATATTTGCCAGCACAGGATTATGGTGCATTAGTCTTAACAACAAGTCAAGGCGTAATGAGCCATTACGAAGCCAGAAGCGCAGGAATTGGTGGACAACTCCTAGCATATATATATTAGAATCATGACAAAAATAGAACTTAAAATTCCAGAAAATGTAACTGCAGAATTCAATAGATTCGAGTTACATGTCGAAGGCCCCAATGGAAAAATTTCTAAATCTTTCCGATATCCTGGTCTTGACGTAACTGTACAAGATAATAGCATCGTGATAGAATCGCATTTCGACAACAAAAAAACCAATTCAATGGTGGGAACCTTCAAAAGCCATGTTTTAAACATGTTCCATGGAGCCACGCTTGGATGGACTTATGAGTTGGATATAGTCTATGCCCATTTCCCCATGCAAGTCAAAGTAGAAAATGGTTCAGTTGTGATCGATAATTTCCTCGGCGAACGTCATCCACGCAAAGTTACAATTCAAGGAGATTCAAATGTATCAATTGACGGGGAAAAAATATATGTAACTGGTCCTGATAAAGAGGCTGTTGGCCAAACTGCTGGATCTCTAGAGCAGCAAACCATGATAAAGAACAAAGATCCTCGAGTGTTCCAAGATGGGATTTACATAACAAAAAAATCCATTAGAGGTGTTGCATAATATGACTAAAGAAACTAACATAATAGATTTACCTGGGGTAGGTCCTTCAAAAGCTAAAGCATTACAAGAAGCTGGATTCACAATAGAATCTTTACAATCTGCAGATGAATCTGATATATCTGCGGTATCTGGGATAAGCGAATCCCTGGCAGCTCAAATAAAACAATCACTCATTGAATTGCAAAATGGCGGTGAGGAAACCGAAGAATTATCTTCTGTTTCTGAATCTAAAACATTATCTAATATACTAGATATAGGCGGCATAACTCCATCTCGTGCAGAAAATCTTAGTGCAGCTGGATTTGTTACTGTAGATGATCTTAAACAAGCTAGCCAAAAAGAACTATCTTCAGTAGATGGAATCAGTACTGCTCTAGCAGCACGTATAAAATCAAATCTCGGAGATTTAGATGTTTCTGAAGAAACTCCCTCTGATCCTATAGGCGATCTTGATTCTCCACATTCAGAACTTCAACCACGCGGGCATTCGGACAAAACACCTGAACTCGCCCCCGAAGAAAAACGACTATTATCTCAAAAACAACGTGAAGGAAAACCAACTTTCAATCGCCAAGACGGCCATAAGAAAAAAAGACTTACAAAGAACAAACATAAGTCAGTCTGGAGAAGGCCCCGTGGACTTCAATCTAAACAAAGAAGAAGAAGGGGCGGAAAAGGCGAAGTGGTTAGGGCTGGATATAGGTCTCCACTTTCTATTCGTGGACGCCATTCTAGTGGGTTCAAAGAAGTGTATGTACACAGGCCAGAAGATATCTCTGGCATTGACCCATCTATAGAGGCAATACGTATAGCATCATCTGTAGGAAATAGAAAACGCGAGCATATAGAAGATATGGCAGAAGATAATGGCATTAGAGTTTTGAATCCTTCATACGAGGAGGTGTCTTTAAAATGACAAATTTGCGTACTCAACGTAGACTTGCATCTGAAGTTCTCAAAATAGGCAAAGGTCGTATCTGGTTCGATCCAGAATCTGAAGACCAAATTTCGGAAGCCATAACAAGAGAAGACATACGCAATCTAATTGACCAAAAAATAATTAAGACGACACCTGCAAGAGGAAACTCTCGTGGAAGTGCAAGAGAACAAAATCGTAAACGTGCTTATGGACATAGGTCTGGATTTGGGTCAAGAAAAGGCAGGGCTGGTGCACGACAAAACCGAAAGAAAAAATGGATTTCAACCATTCGTTCTCAAAGAAAATCTCTTAGAGAATTGAGATCAAACGGCGACATAACCCCAACACAGTACCGGGTTGTTTACCGAAAAGCAACCGGGGGAGAATTTAGAAGTTCTCAACATCTAAAAACATATATAGAAAATAATTATGGTGATAATAACTAATGGCTAACGGACCTAGATATAAAGTCCCTATGAGACGAAGAAGAGAAGGACGAACAAACTATCATCAGAGATTGGCTCTGCTAAAGTCTGGAACCCTCCGTTTAGTTGTAAGGATAAGCAATAACTATATTTCAACACAAATGATTGAACTCGGTCCTGTGGGGGACAGTACCGTTGCATCTACAAGTTCAAAAGATCTTCAACAATATGGTTGGAATGCACCTAAAAATAATCTCCCTTCAGCTTATTTAACTGGATTCTTACTAGGTAAAAAAGCGCTTTCTATGGGCATAGAAGAAGCCATATTGGACGTGGGGATACATTCGGGAACCAAAGGATCGAAAGTTTTCGCAGTTCACCAAGGCGCGATTGACGCAGGCATAAATAGCCCTCATAGTGAAATAGCATTTGGAGATTGGGAACGGATACGTGGAGAACACATATCCAATTTCGCCGAATCTGGGGGGCCAAAACTCCACAATGATTTCGATCTCACAACTTTACCGAACCATTTTGATGAAGTACTCAACAAAATCAAGGAGGCATCTCTATGAGTAATTCCAATAGGCATAATAGAAATAACAGACGGAAAAAAGAACCGTCAGAACCAGTCGAACACACATGGGAACCAAGAACCCGCCTTGGACATATGGTATTAAATGGGGATATAACCTCAATGGAAGGAGCTCTTAACTCTGGGTTACCCTTAAAAGAATATGAAATTGTTGACCATCTTTTACCTAACATAGAAGACAGAGTAATAGATATAAATATGGTCCAGCGAATGACAGATTCTGGCAGACGTGTTAAATTTAGATGCTGTGTCGCAATCGGAGATAAGACCGAATTCGTTGGATATGCAGAAACACGAGAAACTCAAGTTGGAGCTGGAATTCAAAAAGCTGTCGCTGCCGCTAAATTAAATCTAATCCAAGTACACCATGGGGCAGGTTCATGGGAAGATCGGTCGAACGAACCACACTCCCTTTCAATTAAAACAAAAGGAAAATCTGGAAGCGTAGTAGTTGAATTATTCCCTGCACCACTAGGACTAGGATTGGCAGCAGCACCAACTGTAAAAACAATTCTGGAACTAGCTGGTATACAAGATGCATGGACCAAATGCTATGGCAACACTCGCACAACAATGAATTTAGCAAAAGCAACATTTAATGCACTAGATAATGCATCTCGTTACCGTAGCTCTAATACGCAACGGAACATATCATCTAAGAAGGAGACAAATTAATGAAGGCAATTGTACAAATACGTGGAGAAGTAAACATAAATTTCCGCGTAAAGGATACTCTAAAAATGCTAAATTTACACCATGTTAACCATTGTGCTCTCATTCCAGAGACCGATACATACAGAGGAATGATAACTAAAGTGCATGATTATGTTGCTTACGGGGTACCAAGTTTGCCTATATTGGAGAAAATTATTTCTCGTAGAGCAGAACCCCTTGAAGGAAAAGCAAAAATAAACGATGCTTGGGTGTCTGAAAACACCGATTATGATTCAGTTAACAATCTAGCACAGGCAATTCTTTCAGAAGAAACTACACTAAGGGCCCAGGGACTTTCTCCAGTACTTAGGTTACACCCACCACGAGGTGGTCACAATGGCATCAAACACCCAACCAAAGAAGGAGGAGAACTTGGAAAACACACCACAGAGGAGATAGACGATCTCCTAAATTCGATGAGATAAATCATGACTACTATAAAATCAAGAAGACAAAGAGGCTCCCGAACTCATGGCGGAGGAACTCATAAAAACCGCCGTGGCGCAGGCAACCGAGGCGGTGTTGGAAACGCAGGAAGAAACAAACACAATATCCATAAATTCGAGCCACTTGGAAAACATGGTTTCACCCGTCCATCCAGCACTCGAAAAGGCCGAGAAATACTTTCTATCAATATCCAGGAAATAGAAGAACACATCCTGGAATTCGTAAACGCTGGAATAGCTGAAGAAATCCAAGGTGGATTCAAACTAGATGCTAGAAATATATTTCCAGACATTTGCCAATCAGACTCAATAAAAGTACTTTCTTCAGGTCAAATTAATTTTGCATTTGACATAACTGCAGACTACTTTTCCAAGAACGCAATATCTCATATAGAGTCTGCTGGCGGGAATGTAGTACAAACCAAACAGATTTCTTTAACAGAAGAGGAATAATCTCATGTCTTGGAAAGAAACCATTTCTCCATTTCTCTCTAAATTCCCTGTAGTCACCCGACCAATCAAACATATACCTTTCAGACAAAAAATAACCTGGACTTTTTTAGTTTTGGTAATATATTTTTTCCTGACTAATGTAACAATTTATGGCCTGGGCGGCAATGCTCAAGATATATTTGGTCAATTTAGATCAATTCTTGCTGGTGAACAGGGATCTCTTCTTCAACTAGGAATCGGTCCTATAGTCACTGCCAGCATAATTTTACAGCTTCTAGGCGGGGCTGACCTACTAGGCTTAGACATGAATGATCCAGTCGATCAAATATTTTACCAAGGTTTGCAAAAATTACTAGTTATTCTTATGATAATTTTAACTGGATTTCCTATGGTTTTTGCTGGAGGATTCTTACCAGCAGACCCTGCTGTAAGCACTCAATTGGGGGTGAGTCTAAATGCAGTCAGGTGGATCATATTTGCTCAAATTTTCGCTGGTGGAATTTTCATTCTCTATATGGATGAAATCGTTTCTAAATGGGGAATTGGTTCCGGAGTTGGTCTCTTTATAGTTGCAGGAGTCAGTCAACATTTAGTCGGTGGATTTTTATCTCTTGGATCTTCGACTTCAACAGCTGGACTCATTCCAACTTGGATTGGAATCGCAATAGGAAGTATCCAATTATCTCCTTTCTTTTCTGGAGGGTTCCAAGAACTAATCTTTGGAAGGGGCCAGATTCTGGCTCTTATAACCACACTTTTAATTTTTGGTATAGTTGTATATGCCGAGTCGGTCAGGGTAGAAATACCTCTGAGCCACACTAAAGTAAGAGGTGCAAAAGGCCGTTTCCCTGTAAAACTAATTTACGCTAGTGTTTTGCCAATGATCCTTGTAAGAGCTGTGCAAGCAAATATTCAATTTCTAGGCAGTATTCTAAATTCTCAAATGAAAAATATGCCCTCTTGGATGGGGGTATATTCTGGAAGCGAACCTGTAAGTGGATTTTTCTATTACTTAAATCCTATCATGGTTCCCGGGGATTGGATGTGGTGGCTAGGTCAGACCGGGGCAGAACCTTGGCAAGTCGTCCTGCGTGTATTATTAGATTTAATAATCATGGTTGGCGGGGGTGCACTCTTCGCTATTTTTTGGGTGGAAACTACTAATATGGGCCCTGAAGCAACCGCTCAACAAATACAACGTTCTGGGATGCAAATCCCAGGGTTCAGAAGAAATCCTTCAGTTTTGCAAAAAGTTTTGCAGAGATATATTCCACTCGTAACTGTAGTTGGAGGTGCACTTGTGGGATTCTTAGCTGTAACTGCTAACATGCTCGGTACAATCGGTGCAGTCGGTGGAACTGGACTATTGCTCACTGTTTCTATAGTTTACAAACTCTATGAAGAAATAGCAGAAGAACAACTCATGGAAATGCATCCCATGATGCGTCAAATGTTCGGATGATTCTAATCCATCCTCTATTTAATTTTACAATATTTATGTCTATTAATTTATATTCCAAGCACATTTTTTTATTATTCAACGAAAATATATCTGTCCCTTTTAATATCAATTAACATGCACAAAATATCTTTATCTAACATAGAATTTGAAGGAAGTAATAATGTATATTTATTAGATGATGGGGATGAACTCATTCTCATAGATACTGGATTGTTCTCTCCAGATATCTACTCCGAACTCAAACAAAAAATTTCTGAACGTGGATATGACATCAAAGATATAACTAATATTCTACTCACACATTGGCATGCTGATCATTCTGGTCTATCTGGAACAATTCAGAAAGAAAGCGGTGCAGATGTATATTGCCATAAATATGATTCCCCATTAATTACAAAAGAACCCTCTGCTTTCGAAGAATTGATTCAATTAACTCGGGATAAATTCAATACTTGGCACATTCCTCAATCAAAGTTTGATCCACTTCTCAAAGTACTTGAAATTGGACATAAATTGGGCGGAATCTCTCCAGATGTTATCGAATTTGAAAATGGAGATGAAATATCACTTGGAACTTATTCCTTTTCAGTAATACATGCTCCTGGGCATACTTCTGGACTTTCTTGTTTTGTTATGGAGGGAACAAATAATGTTTTTGTTGGGGATGCAGTCCTCCCCGTTTATACGCCAAATATAGGCGGTGCAGATCTTCGTGTAACTTCTAGTTTATCTAAATATTACAAAAGCTTGCTCCATCTCAAATCCCATAACTTCGATACATTTTATCCTGGTCATCGTCACATAATAGAAAAACCAAATCAAAGAATCGAAGAAATTCTGCAACACCATCGAGATCGATTTGATCAAATTATATCTATTTTACTTAATGCTCCTTTAGATATTTGGTCTATTAGTACTCAAATATTTGGGCCACTAGATGGAATACATGTCTTGTACGGTGCAGGAGAAATTCACGCACATTTAGAATATCTAGAATCATTCGACATCGTTGAATCGCACAATGGAGTTTATCACTTGATCATTTCTGACATATTAATAGAGGATATATTCTAATTATTATTCCCTCTCAATTCAATTAAATAACCGTCTGGATCTCTCACAAGACACATAGACTCTCCCCATGGGACATTCCTAGGTTCAGTAACTAGCTCCCCCTTTGAATTTATAATCTTTTCTTTCATCATTTCATACAAACGAGATAAGTTTTTATCTATTCTAATGACATAAACTGCTCCATCTCCTCTATGTCCTTCTTTTGGAGGATTTAAATTAAAAGCTTTCAATGCAATAGGTTCGAAATCAGTTTGCAATTTCAATTCGCACCCATCCATAGAATATGCACATGTTTTCTTTCCAATTTCAGACGGATCTAACCCAATTATACTTTCATAAAAATTTCTTGAAATTTCTAGATCCGAGACCATTAAGTATACTTGTAACAACTTGGGCATATCACTGATTTTCATTCTTAACCACTGAAATAAATGAGTCATTTCCATTTAAATTTTTAATCTTTTCTTTCATTTCACTCGATGATTTCAACCCTTCTCTCTTGTACTCGGGGATGCGAACAATTTCTATATTTTCAAACCCACTTTTTTCGAGTTGATGTTTCAATATGCCTATATCAAATTCTTGATCGTGGCCTATTGTTATAATATCGGGACAAATTTTTTCTACACTGTCAAATAAATTTCCTTCAGATCCTAGTTTGGCACAGTCAACCATTTCCATAGATTCAATAATTTCTCTTCTTTCACTTTCTCTAAAGAAAATGTTTTTTTTACCCTCGATTCTGGAATCCCTAGCAATAACTACATACAACTCATCTCCTTTCTTTGCACTTTCTGACAAATAATAAAGATGCCCCGGGTGCAGAATGTCAAATACACCTTGGGCCATCACGCGTTTCATATCTATTTGCAATGTAGTCAATAGACATTAGTATAACTATTCGTTTTTGTTTATATATAAATTTAAAATGGTATAAATTATGTACCATGAGGATTATGAAAATGTCTATGGGCACAGACATCTTATTCATATGTGGTCAATGACTCGGGCAACAACATTAATTTGGATAATAACATTCGGAGCATTCTTCTATTATTTACATGAATACCGTAAAAAATTAATTGAAAAAAGAAATTATTCTTGGGATAAAGCGGCAACTCAACTAGGACTCAATTTCACTCCAAAAAAGATTGGGCTACGATATTTTTTCCAACCTTATAAAATGCAAGGCATCATCGATGGATATCCATGTTCAATATATACTTTCACTAAAACAACCGGCCCAAAAGGCCAACAAACTGCATTTATAAAATATGAACTTAATTTTCCCATACCATTTGAGATGGGATTAAAACTAAAAAAAAACGGAGTTTTAAAAGGATCCGACAAAGCCAAAACAAAAAATTTCTTCACCCCTGCCAAAGCCGAAAGCCTTCTACAAACTAAATTATCCCTGAAGAATGTTAAAGGTAAAAATCATATAATTGAAAGAATTTTATTCCCACCGCGTCTATATCTGACAGACGAGTCTCTTTATCTAATTCGAATACTAGGGCTTAAAGAATTACCTGATTCTGTAGAGATTATAGATTCAATGTCTCAAATTATAGATTTATCGGATGTTTTACTATCTTAATTATTCTTATATAGATCCTACCTGAATATGTCTAAAATAATTATTTAATAAGTTTTACTTCTGCGCCTTTATTTCTCGCAGACGTAGCAATCACTTTACCCTCAATGTCACATTCATTTAAAACTTGATGTACTTTTTTTCTTATTTCATTCTCATGGTCTTTCACTGTTATGCAATATAGGGATGGCCCCCAAGAAGACTGGCCCATTCCAAATATTCTGTTATCCTCTTGCAGTATCTCTATTATATTTCCAATTGGTGGTCTGTATATTCCATTCTGGTATTTTTCATACCACAGACCATTCAACCAACTTATCTCAGAAATGGCAGATCCAAATCCTTTACAATCACTTCTATCAATAGATGGCAACAACTTATTAGTTATTACATTATCTATTTTATTTGCAATTTCATTTTTTGCATTTAGCATGACCTTTCTGATAAGATTTTCTTCCATCTCTCCAGAATATCCTGGTATAGCTTCTATCATTGCAACCACAAAACTCCATTCTTCAGGTATCTTACTAGTGTATCTCTCAGCAGGTATTTTCCATTCTCCATATTTCAAAGATTCCACATGCCCAGGGGCATTTTTGTGACCTTCATCGATACAAAAACCACCTTTTTCAAAAGCTGAAACCCCGATCCCGCTCCGTTTACCTCTTCCTAGTTTCGGAGAAATTTCTCTAATATTTGAATCTATACAATAAACTCTCGAAACTGCTGTGTAAACAGACAGGGCCATTTGTGTTCCACTACCTAGTCCAATATGTTCTGGTATTTCTTCTTCAATTTGAATCTTTACCCCTTTAACTCCTAACATTTCAACTGCTTTTTCAGCATACATGGTTAATCTATCATCTTCACATATGATTCTATCTGCAGTCTCCGCAACCAGACTTATTTTTGGATTTTCTATTGCCATGCCCACCCCTCCATAAATGTATTTCTCGTTTAAACAGAGATTACGAAATCCAAAATGAAGCCTACCTCCCACAATAACTCTGGCATTCATGCTCCAATATTATAATTGTTTAGCAAAGGCTTTTCTGTACAATCACGGATCTTTTAAGACTCTTCGAAACCACCCTCAACTATAATGAATCCTGGCGATCTAATCGAGAACAAAAGCGATCAGCTTCCAAGTGCAGATGTAACCAAAGGCCCAGACAGGGCCCCTCATAGGTCAATGTTCCGTGCAATGGGGTATAATGATGATGATCTATCAAACCCCATGGTTGGAGTGGCAAATCCTGCAGCAGATATCACCCCTTGCAATGTCCATCTAGATGATATAGCACATGAAGTTATAGAAGGATTAAATGAATCTAAATGCATGCCAATTGAATTTGGAACAATAACCGTTTCAGACGGTATTTCTATGGGGACTGAAGGGATGAAAGCATCTCTTATTTCCCGCGAAGTAATTGCAGATTCTGTAGAATTGGTGGCATTTGGAGAACGACTCGATGCTTTAGTAACTATAGCTGGATGCGATAAAAATCTCCCTGGAATGATGATGGCTTCTATACGGACAAATCTGCCCTCAGTATTCGTCTATGGCGGTACCATTTTGCCAGGAAAATATCTTGGCGCAGACATAACCATTCAAGATGTCTTTGAAGGTGTCGGAGCTTATGCAGAGGGCGATATATCTAGGGCACAACTAGATGCTATAGAACACGCAGCTTGTCCCGGGGCAGGTTCTTGTGCTGGAATGTATACGGCAAATACTATGGCTTCTCTTAGTGAAGCATTAGGACTAGCACCCCTTGGATCTGCAACCGCACCCGCAGTAACTGCAGAACGAAAATTAATCGCTAGAAATGCAGGAAAACTCGTATCGCAATGTATTAAAAACAATTTAACCCCTTCTAAAATTCTTTCCAAAAAATCTTTTGAGAATGCAATTTCTTTATTAGTTGCTATTGGAGGGTCAACCAATGCAGTTCTACACTTACTTGCCCTGGCAGCAGAAGCAAAAATACCTCTTGAATTATCTGAATTTGATAGCATTAGCAGAAAAACCCCGCATATTTGTAATCTTCGCCCAGGGGGGACTTTCTTAATGGCCGATTTACATAACCAGGGCGGTATACCAATAGTCATTCGGCGACTCCTTGAAAGTGGACATTTCCATGGGGATGCCATGACCGTCACTGGTAAAACAATTGAAGAAGAGCTCAATTCTCTAACTCTGCCACTCGACGAAGATATAGATGGCCAAATAATCCGTTCACTATCAAATCCTTTACACACTCAAGGATCTCTGGCAATCCTTAAAGGAAATCTAGCACCAGAAGGCGCTGTGCTTAAAATAACTGGAGATGAAAATCTACAATTTAAAGGCCCAGCCCAAGTTTTCGAATGTGAAGAAGATGCCATGAAATGGGTTCAAGAAGGCAACATATCTTCGGGGGATATAATTGTAATACGAAATGAGGGGCCTCGAGGCGGCCCCGGAATGCGTGAAATGTTGGGCGTTACTGCTGCTGTAGTCGGACAAGGCCATGAAAGTGATGTTGCGTTACTAACTGACGGACGTTTCTCTGGAGCGACTCGCGGTCCAATGGTTGGTCATGTTGCCCCAGAAGCATTTTTAGGCGGCCCAATTGCAGCCATACGCAATGGAGATATTATCAACTTGGACATTAAAAGTAGAATACTATCTGTAGATCTATCTGATGAAGAGTTACAGTCTCGACTGGGCACTTGGTCTCAACCAACTCCAAATTATTCTTCTGGTGTACTTGCCAAATATGGTCAAATGTTTGGATCTGCAGCACACGGTGCTACAACCAATCCCGCTCTTCGATAAAATTAATCTCTTATTCTTCTATCTCATGCCAATTAACATTTGATGTGAATTTTTCATTCAGTAGTATACTTTTCTAAAATTAAAGGAATAATGGCTCCAATTATCATTACTATACCTGCAACAACAACTATCATTCCTATACTCTGATTTGGGTTATCTATAGTAATCCAATGTAGCCTGGATCCAAATGTACTGGATTCAATCACATTCCCGATTATCAGTAAAATTCCTCCTAATGCAAACATTTGTTTATGACGCGTTTTTACCATATAGTTGACTTAATCAGCAATTAGAAAAATCTTTTCACCCAACATTTTATCATTTTCCACACCCCACCAAGGCATTTCAGGTTAGTTTATTGGGTAGCATTCCTAATGTATAACATGAATAGACGTGGTTTTCTATCCCTTTTCATAGTCATTTTAATTTCTGGATGCACTCGAATATCTAATATTGTAAGGGGAGATGATTCACCCCCCAAAGAAAAAAAACCCGAGGAGAAATCCAAGGAGAGCTTATGGAGTAGGTTCAAAAATATTTTCAAACGTTCACCAAAAACTGAACCATTAGTCGACACCGATGGAGACGGCATGATTGACTCTAAAGATTACGCCCCCCGGGATCCAGACGTACAAAGAAAATCAGATGTTCCTGAACCTGCATCTTCAGAACCACCTGCATCTTCAGAACCACCTGCATCTTCAGAACCACCTGCATCTTCAGAACCA
>CAWVSO010000007.1:0-19746 GCA_963932585.1 uncultured euryarchaeote | reverse complement strand
GTTCGTCTTCAGGAGAGGCATTTGCTTTCTTCTTTTTTCCATTTCCCATACTATTGTATTTGCGTGAGGGGGTTTAAGCCGTGTCCATCTAGCACGATGTAGAATAACAAATAAGAAGATCGTGTTTAAAGTTGATTTCTGCCTGTTTTAATTAAATTATTTAGATATGTTGAGAGGGTCTTTTTTGCATCCTGAGGATGTAGATTTCCAGACTCTATATCTGATTTCAGTGAAAGGTAAGAATCATAGGTGATATCCCCACCGTATTTTTCATTCCTTTCGACAGTTATGTTTTTGAATCTAGGAAAAACATGGAATTTGAATATTTGAAGTACAGGATTCTCCCTATCATTTCCATCAGAGTCTTTGTCCGGTTCTTCAGTTGGTGGACAAAAGGCTTTATTTATTTTTTCTTGAATTGATTTTTCTGAATCATCCATGGAAATCGTAGTTCCTTTGCTGGAGGACATTTTGCCAACCCCCGTGGTTAAGTTTGCTATAATAGGTGTGTGAATCATGGGGCGTGTTTTATACCCTAACTCCGGTAAGATTTCTCTAGCTAAGACATGCACTTTTCGTTGATCGTTTCCGCCTACCGCTAAATCTAGGTCTAGATAATGTATGTCCAACGCCTGCATTAGTGGGTACAGTGACTGACTGACTTTTGGTACTTGGCCACTTTGTATCTCAGCCATTGCCCTATTAGCACGATTGAGA
The DNA here is from genome assembly GCA_963932585.1 of uncultured euryarchaeote. Lineage (GTDB taxonomy): Archaea > Halobacteriota > Halobacteria > Halobacteriales > Hikarchaeaceae > Hikarchaeum. The sequence continues at coordinate 19,029 of CAWVSO010000007.1, read as the reverse complement.
GTTACAATAGTGCTTGCACGATATAGATCTAAAATGTAAGATTCATCAAGTTGAAAATCCGACCCATAGATGAATTCAGTTGAATTCTCTTTTAGTCCATAAGCTATAAATTGCTGTTTCATTTTTTCTGCAATTTTTTGTATTTCATCTAATGACCCTTTGCCATTTAGATATGCGTGAAGATCTGCGAGGAGTATTACAACTTGCATTCCAACTTCTTGGAGGTCAATTAATTTATTCGCCGTTAGCATGTGACCTAGGTGAAGAACCCCAGATGGCTCAAAACCAACATAAGCCCTCTTACCTGCAGGAGAATTGGCCAATTTACGGATTTCATCTTCAGGAATACATTCTATTGCACTCTGAGTGATTATATCATAAGTATTCAAATTGGGTAGAGATTCGTCGGGGGAGATATTATATATTGTCTCTGAAAACTGCTAAAATTAAAATATATAAAAACAAATTTTAAGCATCTTAATCAGAATGCGGGATATCAATTTCTAGACCATCATGGGCTAAAGAAATTTTACCATTGAATATAGATTTGGCTTCGTTTAATAAAAGCTGAGACTTTCCACTGAATCTTGAAGAAAAATGAGTTAAAACTAGGTGGGATATATTTGCATCTAGTGCCGTATTTGCAGCGTCCATGGCCGTTGAGTGTCCTGTTAATCTAGCTCTTTTTTTATATTCTTCTGTAAATGTCGAATCGTGAATCAGTAAGTCTGAATTTGAAACTGTTTCTATAATAGATTTCGTGGGACGAGTATCGCCTGTATAGGCTATTTTTCTTCCAGACCTAGGAGGCCCAGTCACTTGTTCTGGTAGAATTACAGTACCATCGCGAAGGGTTATAGGAGAACCATTATGCAAAGTAGAAAAATCCTTGCCCACTGGGACTCCAAGATCCTCTGCTTTTTCTCTAAAAAATCGCCCTCTTCTAAGAGATTCTTCAATTACATATCCCATAGATTTGGTATTGTGTTCTGTCTTGAACGAACTAATTGAATAAGAATCATTTTTTACCAGGGTTGTGTTGGAACGCGTTGGAGAAATGGTGACCTTATACCCCATATTTTCCCCACATAGAGAAATGAGATCATATAGGTAACTCTCAGTTCCAGCAGGAGTATGTATTCGTAATGGATCTTGTCTATCGTTGAAATCTAATGTTTGTAATAGCCCAGGAATACCAAAAATATGATCTCCATGTATATGGGTTAAAAATATGTCTTGTATACCAAATCCAGTACCATAACGCATCATTTGTCTTTGAGTACCTTCGCCCACATCGAAGAGGAATTTATCGCCCCCTATATTAACAAAAATGCCACTTGTATTCCTATCAGTGGTGGGAACTGCACCACTAGTTCCCAAGAATGTAATACGGAATGTCACCCGAGAATATAGTTACTCAATAGATATACCCGCTTCGAACTGGGATTACAACGATGTTCCGACAAACCACAGCTTTCTTGGTTTAGGAAGGCCACGAAAATGTAATGGAATCCCCCCTATGGATTGATAAACACGCTCCAAAAATAGAAGATTTTGTTCAAGAAGAGCTAAGTTCTATTTTGAGTTTATTTGAAGAGATACCCATAAATTTTTTATTTTATGGGCCAGAGGGGTGCGGCAAAACAGCTGCTGCTATTGCCCTATCTCAGAAAATTGATGAGAATTTTCCGATAGAGCTTGTTGAACTTAATGTGTCGGACTTATTTGAAAAGTCTAAAAAAGACATTATAGAAAATCCGTTGTTTTCTGGTTTTTTATCGTCTGGAAAAACACCTAAGGGATCAAAAGAATCCCTGATTATTCATTTGATAAAAGAAAGTGCAGGATATTCTCCTGTTTCGGGGGGGAATAAAATTATGCTCTTAGATAATTTTGAAAGCGCGCAAAAAAGTTTCCAACAAGCTCTCAGGAGAATTATAGAAAGGCACCACCAGAATACTAAATTCATTCTTACAACACGCGAATTGGGTAAAGTGATACCTGCAATAAGATCACGTTGTTATCCAGTACCAGTTAGAGCCCCTAATGGCATGGAAATGAAACAAATAATAGAGAACATATTAACAACTGAGGGTGTGGAATACTCTATAGAGTGTGTTGAGTTTATCACAGTTCATGCGGAAGGGAATATCAGAATAGCAATCTTGTACACACAAGCGATAGCAGAACGTTTTGGAAATGTCAATCAGAAGAATGCATATGAAATTTTAAATGACATTGGTAAAGAAAAACCAATAATAGAACTTATAGAATATGCCAAGAAAAGAAATTTTTCAGAAACTAGATCTGCCCTGGAATCATTATTGATTAAAGAAGGATACACAGGTTCCAAATTATTGGAGTGTATAAATAACAGCGTGAAAAAAAGAGGGATTGTAGAACCTATGGAGTTTGCTGAGCTAGTTGGAGAAGTTGATTTTCACCTTGCAAAGGGGTCGAATGCATTGATTCATTTGACCAATCTATTGACGAAAATTGGACACATGCGATGATAGTTTCTCCGTATGTCTTGTTGGCGCTGATTTGTATGTTTGCAATTGGATTTTATTTATGGACTAAAAGAGATCCCGAAAGAGAAATTCCAAAGGATGGAATTGTTTCTCCGGCAGATGGAAAAGTGAGTGTGTTGCGTGATGATGGTGAGGGCAATATTAGAGTAGGGATATTCATGAATATACACAATGTTCACGTTAATCGTGCCCCTATAACAGGTTATGTTGTAGGATTAGAATATATTAGAGGCAAATTCTTGCCAGCATTTTCGAAAGATTCTGAAAGAAATGAAAGGGTGAGGATTGTGTTTTCTAACATTGATCCAAATAAAAATAATACAAAAAATGTTAATGAGATGGGTAGTGAATGGGAGGTTATTTTAATAGCAGGTGCTGTCGTAAGGCGCATAAAACCATATGTAGAAATTGGAGATTATATTGAAAAAGGAGAACGAATTGGGCATATAGCGTTTGGAAGTCGTGTTGATGTCATTTTTCCAAGAAATAGAGAGTTGAAAGAAGCCATAGTTGGCATTGGTGATCAAGTTAAAGCAGGAGAATCTATTATCATGAAAAACAGAGATCTATGAATTTTCTAGAATGTGGACATATCTAGTCAATGAATTATGAACTTTTCTTGGAAAATAGTTAGAAAGTCTCCATCCAGTTTTTTCGATTAATTTTTCAAGTGGAATGTTCGATATCAATATGACTTTGTTGGTGAGGGGAAATGCCTCAGATAAGGTTTTTTCTACTAATTTAGTTTGGCTAGGGGCAGATATTTTTGATTGTCTTCCATAAGGGATATCAAACAGAATTGAATCAAATTCACTATTTAGAGGTATTTTTGTGGCATCTCCTTGTAAAATGTAAAAATCATTTTCTAGATAATGCTTAAAATTTTGATGAGCTCCGCGGACCATTTTTTTTTGGATATCCATACCATAAACTGTAGATCCCATTAATGCTGCTTCGATGAGTATACCTCCAGTTCCACACATAGGGTCTAGAATGACAGATCCTTTTCTAGATCCAGCTAAGTTGGCAATGGCTCTAGCTTCTATTGGACCCATACTTCCAGGTTGAAAGAAGGGCTTTTTTGTGGGGTTCCTTGAAGAGTGTCCTTTTAAAGTTTTTTTGATTAGAAATCCGGTTAAACAAATTTCTCCAGAAAACAATATCTTGACCTCATAATCAGGATTGGTTAGATCAACACTGAAACCATTATTAACAAAAAATTGACCCACTTCTTTCTCTACTTTTTGTGTGTCTATCCCAGTTGACCTATGGACATCTCTTGCCCGAATTGCAATGCTACCGGTTTCTTCTAAATGTGTGTGATTTAGCGAATTGATCACATCGGGTATCGATATTTTCGATTTGGACAGAAAGGTACTGGCACTGTGAGTGTATGCTAAATGGGGTACTCTATCTATAGAGATGTTTTCGCAAATAGCCAATCCTGGTGCCATTATTTTTGCGTTTGTGGTTGCATTTTGAGCCTCTGCTATGGCAAATTCATCATCTTCTCCAGATAACTCGAGTATATACACACCAGCGTTCAGTGTTAGATATCCATGAGGATATCGATATTTATAATGGACTTCATACAGTCTAAAAACTAATCAATTAATCTCTCAATTGCGGTGACTAAAATTCCAGTTGCGCCTTGCTCTTGTAGAGCAGATATAGTACCGAATACGTCTTTTTCATCCACAACTGCGTGTATTGCTACTGCAGAAGTCCCAGATGTGTCTATCACAGTTGGGCCTGATAGACCAGGTATGACACGTTTGATATTTTCTAGGTTTTCTCTAGGTGCATTCATCATAATATATCTCTTTTTTTCTGCATGAATGACTGATTGAATTGCTGCAGTGATTTGTTGGGTTAAAGTAGAATTTTTCATGTCTTCTCGGACTACCAAACGGGCACTACTATCTAGTATTTTCTCGAGTATGACTAAGTTATTACTACGAAGCGTTTCTCCAGTACTTACAATGTCTACGATTGCATCCGCCATGTCTACGTGAGGAGCTAGTTCGGTGGCCCCCCCAACCTGAATTATAACAATATCTATTCCTTTTTGTTCGAAAAAATTGTTGGTGATGTTGGGAAACTCTGTTGCAATTCGTTTGCCTTGTAGTTGATCGATAGATGTTATTGGGGTTTGAGGGTCTATCCTGGGATCTATTGATGCGATGACCATTTGACATTTGCCAAAATTTAAATCTAAAAGTTCTACTACATTGTCGAATTTGTTTTCTTCTAGTTGGTCGTGGCCTGTTATGCCTATATCTGCGGATCCACTGCTAACATACCTAGGAATGTCTTCTGATCTAACATAAATTATAGTTGTGTCTGGTATGATGGTATCGGACCAGAGTTTGCGCTCTCCACGTTTTTTCTTGGCCTGTAAACCTGCCCGGGACAATAGATCGGAAGAGGAATCATGTAACCGACCTTTGTTCGGTAGTGCGATTCTCATAGTTACCCTAATGTTATCTACGAGAAACAATCTTTCGGTGTATTTCTGTGGAAATGGGACAATGATAAACGCGCTATTGAGATAGTTTTCTAGTAGTTTCTACGATTGCACGCACACAGATCGTAGGGACTTAATGTATCCTGTATCAAAATAGATGTATGGGCACCCTGAGCATTGAGGGAGGAAAGGTATTACTACCTAGTATGAAACTAGAATGTACAGACATACTTATTGATGTAAAAAAAGGGGTTATTTTGGAAATAGGAAACGCTCTGCAGGGAGATCGGGAAATCAATGTCAGTGGGAAACTTGTAATTCCAGGCTTGGTTAATTCGCACACCCATCTGGCCATGACTCTACTAAGAGGATATTCTGATGACAAACCACTGGAAAAATGGTTAGAAGAGGATATTTGGCCTATTGAATCCTATTTGAGTCCTGCAGATGTCTATAAAGGATCTCAATTGGCATTGGTAGAATTAATTAAATCTGGAACTACCTCTTTTTGCGATATGTATTTCCATATGTCAAAGGTTGCTGAGGCAACTAAATTGTCGGGATTGCGTGCTGTATTGGGGCAGGGCGTAATCACAGTTGATAAAAAAATCGAAAGTGCCCATGAAGATGCAGAAGAAGGGCTTTCTTTTGCTAAGAAATTTAATAGAAGCATAAGTGATAAGATTAAAACAGCTTTCATGCCACATAGTATAACTACTGTGGGAAAGGAATATTTTGAAGAATATATACCACGTTCTAGAGAATTAGGAATTCCAATTCACTTGCATGCAAATGAAACGTTGCGGGATGTGGAAGATTCGGTGAGTAAGTATGGGAAGAGACCAATAGAATTTGCTGTTGAAAATGGTATTTTAGAATCTGGTGATTTTGCAGCTCATTGTGTTCATGTTGATTCGAATGAAATAGGTCTTTTGGCTAAGAATGATATTGGTGTGATTCATTGTCCTGCGTCTAATATGAAATTGGCAAGTGGGATAGCCCCAGTACAAGAATTACTAGACTCTGGAGTCAGAGTTGGGCTCGGGACAGATGGTGCTGCATCGAATAACGATCTGGATTTATTTGGCGAGATGCGTGACGCTGCTATGGTTGGTAAGTTAGCTACAGGAAATGCTAGTTCTGTTAATGCCACTTCGGTCGTGTCTATGGCGACATCGGAGGGGTCAAAAATATTAGGTTTTCCAGGAGGAGAGATTAAAGTTGGTCAGAATGCAGATATTGCTGTTTTAGATCTTGAATCTGCCCATCTAACTCCGATTAGAGGAGGTACTAGTCTTTTAGTATATTCAGCGAATGGCTCGGATGTGGTCCATACTATTTGTGGGGGTGAAATTTTAATGAGAGATAGAAAAATAATGACATTGAACGAGTCTAAAATTATAAAAAATGCACAAGAATGTTCGGATGGTTTGGTTGAGAAAATTGAAAAGAATATTTAAATTGATGAGAATGTGCATACAGATTTAAGGTAGAATTTACATTTGAAAGATTTTTTTCTTCTGCGGTTTAAATAATAATATGCGAACGTATTCTACAATTACTGAATCATTTGAAGAAGAAGGTCGAAATGAACAAGTTAGGATGGGTAGGAAAAAAATAGATTGGGCCGCATCGCGCATGCCTATTCTTTCGGTTATAAGAGAAAAGTTCATTCGAGAGAAACCGTTTGGTGGTGAGATAATTGGGGTGGCACTGCATGTTGAAGCAAAAACAGCAGTTTTGGTTGAATTACTAGTTGATGGTGGGGCCGAGGTTGCGATAACGGGGTGCAATCCTCTATCGACACATGATGATGTGAGTGTTGCTCTGGATTCCAATGCACAAGTATCAAGTTATGCGGTTAAAGGAGTCACAAATGAAGAATATTATGGAGGATTGGAGGCAGTTATTTCTCATAAACCTACATTAACTTTGGATGATGGAGGAGATTTAATTTTTGAATTGCACGAAAAACATAGACAAAAACTGAAAAATATAATTGGCGGATGTGAAGAGACAACAACAGGCGTTCATCGGTTGAAAGCTATGGAATCAAAAGGGGAAATATTATATCCTATTTTTGCGGTGAATGATACTCCAATGAAACGTTTGTTTGACAATGTACATGGTACTGGCGAATCATCTCTGGTATCTATTGCTATGACAACAAACTTGTCTTGGGCTGGAAAAACGATAGTCATTGCAGGATATGGATATTGTGGGAGAGGTGTGGCAAAAAAGGTATCTGGGCAAAATGCAAGAGTAATAATTACTGAAATAAATCCCACTAGAGCACTGGAAGCATACATGGAAGGATACGAGGTTATGCCGATGCATAAGGCTGCAGAGAAAGGAGATGTATTTATTACAACTACTGGGAACCGAGATATCATTGTAGAAAAACATTATGAAGTTATGAAAAATGGTGCAATTCTCGCTAACGCAGGTCATTTCAATGTGGAGATAGACACAGAGGGTTTGTCTAAAATTGCAAAAAGACATGAGGAGATAAGAGATGGAATAACAGAGTATGAATTGGAAAATGGAAATAAAATTTGTGTTCTTTCAGAGGGAAGACTTGTTAATTTGTCGACACCTCTTTCATTGGGACATCCGATAGAAATAATGGACCAAAGTTTTGGCATGCAAGCAGTTTGTATGAGAGAACTAGTTGATAACAGAACATACGCTCCAGGGATCCATTCGGTGCCATCTAGGCTTGATGACAAGGTAGCAAAAATTAAATTATCTGCAGAAGGTGTTGAGATAGATTATCTTTCTGAGCTCCAACAAAAATATCTAGATGGATGGGAAATTGGGACGTGAAATAGCAAATGACATCTCAAACAAAAGGAAGTAGAGTTGAAAGAGAACTAGTAAGGTTATTAGATGAAGCCGGATTTGCTGTTATGCGTGCACCAGCAAGTGGGGCTGCCACAACAAGAGAATTGCCAGATGTTTTAGCAGGGAATGGGAAATTGTTCTATGCATTTGAAGTAAAATCTAGTTCTAAAAATACAATCTATCTTACTGGACAAGAAGTAGAAGCTTTAGTTTATTTTTCTCAAAATTTTGGAGCTAAAGCTCGTATTGGTGTTAGATTTGATCGTGAAAAATGGTATTTTTTTCACCCTAGCGATTTGTATATTACTAAGGGCGGAAATTATAGAGTTACCAAGAAAAATATATCAGAGGAGGGCATAGATTTTAATGAACTCATAGGGGAATCTGAAAAAACAACGTTTGATGAATACAACTAAATTGAGTAGTGATAAAATAAGATAGAAGATGGTCGAGAGAACAAAATTAGGTTTTAAGTTGGTAATTTTTTCTTCGAAGGATTTTTAATACCTCTGAAAAATACTCTTGGTATGAGCATTTCTCGTTTGCAAGTACTAGAAATAGTAGTTTCCTGTTTTTGGTGTGTTATGTTGTTGTTAGCCATACTGTACCTGGGAAGATTATATGTTAACGATGGGAGTATGTCATATGAAGGAACCATGGGACTAATAGGAATAATAGCAGGGTTTATAGTTGCTATGATGGGGACTGGATACTGGCTATCCAAGTTGAAAAATTAACTGGGAGTTATTTGTTTAACTGAATGGTATTGAAGAGGATGTGCTATATTTTTGCAGGTTTCATCCATATTTACACAAAGTCCATATGATTGCATTGTATTGCAAGAAGGGAGAGGATATACAGGTTTTCCATTAGCATCTTGTAATTGACTGAGTAAAGATTCTATGGAAAGTGAATCGAGTTCGTTGTTGGAGAAATAATTACGGATCGTGGCATGAGGACTGTTTACAGATATGAGAAATGAAAATAAAGAAAATAAAGAAGGTTGATCAAGTTTTTCATTGGAATCGGCCCTATTTAACAGGGATAAAATACAAGGAGGGAATAGGTTAGGTGGTACGGTTTCTAATTCTAATTCGATGTCTATTTCTTCTATATAGTCCTGGATTGTTTTTAATTGAAGTTGTAGTAAATTTGTTGCTTCTTGGGGGATTTTTAAAGGTAGATCTATTTTTATTCTCTGGAATATACCTACGCCCAACAATTTGTATAATTCAGAGAGAGTTATAGGAACATTTCCTTCTGAAAGTTCTTTGAAGACTAGCCGCCAACTGGGTCCGGTTAAATAGGGAATAAATGAGAGATATTTATTTATGGAAATGTAAAATTCATCTTGTTTTTTGGTTATTTCTTTTGTTATGTTTAGTTCGGATAAAAGTTTTTGGAGAGATAATGTGGATACATTAATACTTTTTAATTCGTTGTCAGCTTCTAGATCTTGTTCGAATCTATGAATAGCAGTTTGAGATTCTGCCCAAGCATAACGATGAGTTAGTCCGGGGTCATTGACTAATGAAATGAGAACCCTTGAAATCGGATAGGACAGAAGTTCTACTTCTGGATTTTTGTGTTCTGGCCCTATGTAACCTTCTTCGATGGCATACAAAATACGCTCTAGTGCCCTTTCAACAGTTACTGTGTCTTTTTCAATTATGGACATTAAATTAAAACCAGATTCATCTACACTCGTTTTGGCAGAAGACAGGAACGGGTATTTTGAATTTAAATTTTCCATTCACTTTCGTCTCGAACTGCCCTCAGGATAAACTTATCCGATGGTTACGCCGAAAATTTTGTTTTTTATTGTTCAGATTGCACCGAAGTGCCTAATACCGGGGTGAGGGTATAGAATTATGAAAGAATGCTTTTTTCATATCCATGTCCAGGGTGCAGAACTAGAAGCAGTATGCATTCCCCTGAATGTAAATTTGATTCTTATTCTAGAGAAGATATTGAAAAGGCATATGTTGACATTATTTCTTCTGTTTTGGTAGATCCAACTGAACAGCGACAGATTGCGGGAGGAATAAAAGAAAATTGGGGTGCCCTACATGAAGCAATAATATTTGTTTTGAAAAGAGAACAACGTATTGAACAGGGGAAGTTGGGGAAAATTAGATTGTTAAATCCAAGAGAAAGAGCAGATAGAATATCAGAACCAGTGTCTGAGCCCATGAGAACTATATATGAGAGAGGTAGTTACCCAGGTTGTCATGATAATGCCCTTTTTGCCATGATAGCTTGGCATAAAATGGTGGGTTTTTCTTGGGAAGAAACACGGGAGAGGGTTTCAAGATGGTTAATTAAGAGCGGTAGTTGGGATAGGGGGGGTTTTGCTGAATCAACATCTGCCAATGTGGTGAGTAATAAACGCCATGTTTATGACGGAGGTTATGGTTGGATGGAAAAGGCACAATCTGCTAAAAGAATAATTGAAAGAATGGGATAAATTCAGAACTTCGGTTTTAGAATTTTTAATCGCTCTGAATCCTAGGGGCTAATAAATAAGTTACTTCTCCAGCGCCATCGGCTATGGGGAAACTAATTTGTATAGGGTATTCTTCACCGAGCCAGAGTGTTACTTGTGTTGTTTTTGGAATAGCTTTCCCCATATCTTTGAAATAATCTAAAGAGAATAAAGAATGTGCATTGGCTACTTGAATTTCTGTAAGTTCGTCCCGGCCCAACTCTAGCTGTACGTTGTCTGTGTCTCCTTTTGCACGAATATAGAAGGTTTCTTTTTCTGGATCTACGCCTAGTTCTATATGGTCAGAAACCATATCAGCGGCTTTAATTCCTTGAGCTAGACTTCTGCCGTCTAATACTACTTTTGCAGGGAGGTCTAAGTCTGGAAGAGTTGGTTCTTTTCTGATAGACTCTGGGTCGATTAAAGCTAGAGTGTATTTCAATCCACCTGCACGGATATTAAGTTTAGAAGTTTCTTCATCGTATTCAAATTCTATTTGTTCGTCAGATCTTGCTATACTTATTATGTCTGAAAGCCGAGTTAAATTCACGCCTATTGTTTCCCCATCAGATTCATACGAGGAGAAAGATGAAACTGAGAGTTCTAAATCAACCATGCCCACATTTGCTGGATCGACTGCCCTGATTCGAAAACTATCAGGATCTAAACGGATTTTACACTCGTCAACGAGTACTTTTGCGGAGCTAATTGCTTCCTGAAGAATCTTTGTGTCTATAGTAGCCCTAAACATTATCGAACTCGGTTAGGAGACACGGGATAAAAAGACATCTGTTCTGTTGGGACATGATTTGAAGTTATAAGAATGATTTTTAACGAAGGTTGTATCAATAGGAATCATCTATATAGGATATATAATGCCTCGAAAAGATTTTTACTACAATAAAGCAAAAGTAGAGGGCTATCGTTCGCGTGCCTCGTTTAAACTTAAACAGATTAATGAGGCCCATGATGTGATTAGAAGAAATGATTCTATTATTGACCTGGGTGCCGCCCCAGGAGGATGGTTGCAAGTGGCCAAAGAACTATCTGGGTCAGGGGTTGTTATCGGGGTGGATTTACAAAAGATAGAACCCTTAGATGGGGTTGTCACAATTAGAGGGGACATCACAAATATAAATATAAAAGAGAGAATAACTCCGTTTATTGAAGAGATAAAAAATATAAAAAAAGATAAAATATGGGAAAAAAGTGGCCCACTAAATGTTGTTTTATCAGATTTGGCACCAAATATTACTGGAGAATATTCGTTAGATCATGCACGCTCGGTTCATCTTTGTCGAGAGGCATTTGGTATTGCCCTGGATCTGTTATGCCATGGTGGAAATTTTATTGCTAAAGTATTCTATGGAGAGGATATCGATAGGCTTTTAGAAGATTTAGATGAGCATTTTGAAACTGTCAAAGTTTTTGGACCTAAGGCTTCTCGAAAGCAATCATCCGAAGTATATGTTATTTGTAAAAATAGATTGACGGCACCTGTTAAAATTGGAGAGAGAATAAAGGTAAAAATTGTTGAAGAGGGGAAGCGGGGAGATGGAGTGGCCAATATAGAGGGTTATACCATTTTTGTCCCGGGAGCAGAAATAGGAGATTTGGTTGAGGTAGAAATCGAAGAGATTAGACTTAGATTTGGATTTGCAAAAGTGTGCAGTTAAATTTAAATCTATACCTCAAATATATCTGTTTTTGTGATATAAGATACAAGGGCGTATATTAATGGTGTGTCGGCAACAGCTATCAAAAATTTAATTGTATACTGCCCCAACACCAACGACAAGATAACAGATAATGGCAGTGAAACTCCAATTCCAATTACAGAAGGTAAGATTAAAAATGTGAGAATAATAAACAGAACAGTATCGATGAATTGACTAACTGCTGTTGAGCCTATGTTCCTTAGCCAAAGTTTAGTACCGGATGTTTGATCTCGGATAGTATGAAAGATCCAAATATCTAAGTTTTGACTAACTACGTATGCTATTAGACTGGCCAAGACTACATTTATAGAAGGACCAAGAACAGAAGCAAATGTTGCTGGTAGAACCCCCATATCTGTCCCGGGTAAGTTGATAGATATCCAAATAAGTAAAATCATCAGAATATTCATAAAAAGTGCTATGTTTACTACTTTTTTTGCGGAATCTTTTCCATAAAATTCAGTGTAGCAATCAGATGCGAAAAAAGTGATTGCGTATGCTAGAACCCCTGCAGGGAATAATATAGAAGACCCTATGAAGGGAACAGTGAAATTAAAAGATAATTCAATTATTTTAACTGCCGTTATTTGTGCGGTTAAAAGACCAGTTATGAAAAGTGCTATCAAAGATATTTGCAGCAGTTCTTTAGAGACAATTACGGAGGTTATTTTTGAAGACATATGATACAATATTAATGATTGGTTAAGTTGATAGAATATTTAAAAAGTATTTATATTGACCTAATAGAGTTTATCTTTGAAAATGGCCATAATAACAATAATCCAATAGCATACGCTAGCATCACGGGGAACGTGACGAGGATCATTGTGATTACACTAGGCGGGGTGAATATAGCAGAAAGAACTAAAATTCCAACTGTGACGGCTTTCCAATTATCTCTCATGAGAGAATAAGAGGCAATTTTAGCTTTATGGAATAGCAACATTGTAACTATTATATTTAACCAGAGTCCAATTCCAACAGTGCAGAAGAAGACTAGCCAGAAGAAATTTGACACCCTATAAGTGATTATCATATTTGCGCGGATACCATCGTAAACAAAATAAGAAACAAATGCCGGTGCTATGTAGAGGTATCCGATTGCACTTCCAATAAAAAGACCGGTGAGTAAAGATCCACCCCAAATAAATGCAGTATCCCTGTTTCCACCTATTAGACCACGTTTCTGGAGTGCTGGCCACAGATAGTAGAGAATGAAAGGTAGTGTTGCGACTATGCCCAGCAGAGTGGCGATTTTAATCTCAAACATAAGTGCTTCGACTGGGTGTAGAGTTATTATATCCACATCTTCTGGACGCACAAATTCAGGGAGCCTTTTAATAAAATCATTTTTGATTGTCCCGATTCCACCAGTATAAAGAAATGTAAAAACACTTATAAGAACTATTATAAAAACTCCAAATAGCCTAAATGTTTTGGATCGGAGAGTATCAAGTATAAATGTCAAGTTGTACGCATACCCGCCAATATCTTCTTCGTCGATTTCTTTTTCAGATACCGCGCTGACAATTCCTGCAGTTGCCCTTTTAAAAGACCCCTCAAATTGTTCTCTTCTGCGGTTTTCTTGTCTTTCTTTTTGCATTCGGTTCCATTCATCTTCATCATAATGATATAGCATGTCTGTAGCACGCATTCTTTTGGCTGAGTCTATAGCAGATAAAATGGCTTTGGCTTTTTCGGGGTCCCCAGTGGAAAGGGCCCTAGAAGCAATTTGAAGTCCTTTTTCTTCAGTTAGTTCCATTATTGATTCAGGAGGGGCGCTGTAGATCGCGTTTGCATCTAGAGATTCTAAATCTATATCAGTTGGTTCTCCGAATACTTTGAGCGACTCTAGTTCAGGTATGGAATGGTACAATAGTACTAAAAATCCAGAAAGAATCCCCAACATCAGACCCAATTGTATAGGAGATATAATGGTTAATTGCCACGTATTTATGACATCGATATTAGTCGGTCCAGTAATAAAAATCTGTAGAGATACTATTAATTGGAGTATCTGAGATATCCCGGTTTCGGTGAGCCAATAAGCGAGCCCCCCCACTAAAAATGCAGAGATTAAAATAATTTTGATTTTTTCTTTTGACGTTTTTATTATATCAATTTCTGTTTTGCCTCTGCGAAAAGAAACTACAAGTTTGGATAGATAAAGACTGAATCCATATAAGATTACCAATGGTGCGGCCCACAGAATTTGAGTGAATGGGTCCGGTGGAGAAAATATGGCCCCAAATCCAAACATGGCCAATATAGCATATTTCCAGTTATCTCTGAAGGTTTCATAAGGAACGATTTCGGTGTAAGATAGAGTTACCATGACCAGTGGTAGCTGGGCTGCCAAACCGAATGCGAATCCTAGAATAAAAATAAATTGTGTCCAATCAACAATGGAATATGTCGGCGACAGTCCGGCACTTATAGCATTGTAAGCCAGAAAATCGAACATCAAGGGGAAAAAAATTTTGTAAGAGTAAGCGATTCCTCCAAAGAAGAGAAATATCGATAGAGATCCGATTAAGATAAGTTTCCAAATAGGTATACTAGTCTTGGGATAAATTCCACGTTCTTTGAGTGGATCTCGAGCATAGTAGATGAAAAAAGGGATACAGAAAAGAATACCGACTAAAATACCAATTTTAGCTTGCAAAAGAATAACATCGAATGGCGTTAATACGATGATGTCTGCCCCTCTAGTGAGTAAATCACGTTTTAAAATGGGCCAGATGGCTAAACGCATCGCATATATTGTCAGTAGTAGCCCAAAAACAAACACAATGAACACTCGACGGAGCTTTGATCGAGCTGCTATTACCATATCAGATGCAGTTTTCCTGCCCCGGTCTAAGGTGCGTTTGGTATCAGGGTTTAAGATATCACTGACGCTCATCTTTATTATTGTATATGTCTTCGGGAGCACAATCTTATCGATCTGCACGCCTACGAGAAGATCTATACAGTTTAGCTGACTTAATGCTCATGTAGATGGAGAAGAATTCCGCGAAAGAAGATGAGTTAAAAGAAACTGAAGTGGAGAATTCCGCGAAAGAAGATGAGTTAAAAGAGAAAGGGGATAAAAAAACTGGCCCAAGGGATGATAGAGAATTGCCCATAGTGGACCATATTGGAGAATTGATAAAGAGATTGGCAGTTATTGTAGGGGTTGCGGGTTTGGTGAGTGTGATTACATTTCCTTTTGCAGATACAGCAATTAATTTTTTATGGGATTCTATACTTCCAGTGAGTGAAGTGACTAGACCAAGATTATATGGAATATTAGAGCTAAAATTCACAGAATTTAAAGTTGCCAGTTTAGTTGGATTGATAATTGCTCTGCCTGTTTGTGTGTATGAATTGTACGCATTTATGCGTCCTGGACTTTACGAGCATGAACGTCGATATTACCTAGCCGCTATACCTACAAGCTTGGTTCTTGCGCTGGTAGGCGTTAGTTTTGCATACTTTGTTGTCTTGCCCACAGTTTTTACATATTTTTTGTATTATTCAGAGGGAATAGCCACAGTTGGATTTGGGTTGGGTCAAACATTTAATCTTATATTAGTACTTATAGGGTACCTAGCAGTAGTGTTTCAAATACCTCTTTTTGTGATGCTTGCTATATTAATGGGAATTGTTACCCGAAAATGGTTAGCTAAACGAAGGATTCTGTTTTGGGGAGGGTTTTTGGGTATTTCATTTATTTTCAGCCCAGATCCAACTGGAATGGCCCCATTAATTGTTGCGTTTACGATGGTTGTTTTATTCGAAGGGACCCTGTTGGCAGCGCGGTGGATTGGGAGAGAATAAAACTACACTCGTTTGTAAATAGATACCTATAGATATTCAGTTTTTTAATGGTTTGTTTGCGCCCCCAGGACTATATCCCATAGGATCGACTACGACTTGGTCAAAGCCTATATTCAATAAATAATCTCTTGTTTGTTTTTTGAATGATGGACGCATTGCCATGTGCAGTTCTTTTTGCCCCACTTCTATCCTTGCGGTGCCATTTTGATCTCTTACCCGAACTTGTGAAAATCCCAAATCGTATATCATTTTTTCAGCTTTCTCAATCCGCTTCAATCTCTGGGCCGTTACAAGAATTCCAGTTGGAATTCGAGAAGAGAGACATGCCATTGATGGTTTTTCAGAAACAGATAATTTATAAAATCGTGCTATTTCTCTTACATCTTCTTTTTCTACATTAAATTCTAGAAGTGGCGAAAATACCTGAAGCTCACTTATAGCTTTTAGACCTGGCCTGTGAGATTCTTTTACATCGGATGCATTGGTGCCATCACAGACAGTTTTTATGTTCATTTTTTCAGCAAGATCATACATTTTTTTGAATCTCATGTATTGGCAATGGTAACATCTGAAACTGTCATTGTTAACAAAATCGGGATTATCAAGTTCTGAAAAATTAATTATTTCATGGCGTATCCCGATCTCTTTTGCTATACGTATGGAATCCAATAATTCTAGCTCGGGGAGGGTTTCGCTCTTGGCGGTGCAAGCTATTGCATTTGAACCTAATGCTTCTTGTGCAAGTTTTGCAACAACACTAGAATCTACACCGCCTGAGAAAGATACTAAGACATGTTTTTTTGTCTTTAATTCTTCCTGGATGGCTTGTATTTTTCCCTCCAGTGTAGATGATATCATTAATACTTATTTCGGATCACTGATTAAAAGGGCATTGTCCCGTTAATAGGCGAGAATATAAATTTTTTAGTGAGTATGTATTTGAAAGAAGATATTTGAAAAAAGATGCAAAGTTTAAGTATCCACAGAAGCGAAAATAAGATGATGAAAGGCAGTGTTTCGAGAGACATGTTGTCGTGGGATGAATCGGTGTTTAGAGATGAGAGTGTATTCGATATCGATTATTTGCCAGAATCGTTCTTGCACAGAGAAAGTCAAATGAAGGGCTTCACGTATGCACTCCGTCCTGCTACACGTAATGCTAGGCCACTTAATGTTTATGCTCAAGGGCCACCAGGGACCGGGAAAACAACATCTGTGAAGGTTTTATTTGATGAACTGGAACTTTTTCCTAAGATAAAAACTGTTCAGATTAACTGCCAGGTTGATTCTACAAGGTATTCTATTTTCTCGCGTTTGTTTGAGTCGGTGTTTTCTTATGAGCCGCCATCTAGTGGAATTTCATTTAAAAAATTATTTCGCCAAGTTACAGAACATCTGGTTGAAAATGATGAGACATTGATTGTAGCGCTCGATGATGTGAATTATTTGTTTTATGAGAAAGAAGCTTCAGATACGTTATATTCTCTATTACGTTCTCATGAAGTTCAGCCTGGATCACGTATCGGAGTTATAATTGTTTCTTCAGATCCATCGTTAGAAGCTATATCTAGGCTCGATGCAAGGGTTCAAAGTGTGTTCCGTCCAGAAGATATTTATTTCCCACCGTATGATTTTTCAGAAATAGTAAATATTTTGAAAGATAGAGTTAAAATTGGGTTTTATGAAGGCGTTTTGTCGGATGAAATACTTAACCACGCGGCCAAATTAACAGCTGAACAAGGAGATTTAAGAGTTGGAATAGATTTATTAAGACGGGCTGGATTAAATGCAGAAATGCGTGCTTCGCGGGAAATAATTATTGAAGATATAGATAAAGCATATGAATCTGCAAAATACGTTCACTTGTCTCGGATGATTCAGAATCTGTCTGAGTCAGAGAGGGGCCTACTAAGTGTGTTAGTAGACCATACGGGAGAAAGGGCTGGAAGTGTGTATGAAATATTCCATGAACAGACAGGTCTAGGTTATACTAGGTATTCTGAAATAGTAAATAAACTTGAAAGGGTTGGCATAATAAAAGCAGAATACACACCTGTAGAGGGAAGAGGCAGGTCCAGAGAAATAGAATTATTATACAGATCTGACGCGGTAAAGGTTTATCTTGACAGGTATTCCAAGGAATAGTGAATTATGAGATATACTTATGACCCTGCTAAGGATGTTTTCTATAAAAGTGCTACAGGATCAGATGAAGAAAAACGTCTTGCAGGGGAAAGTGCTGCTTCGGTGGTTCAAGATGGGTCGATAGTTGGACTAGGTACAGGGAGTACAGCGATGCATGCGATAAATGCATTAGGTAAAGCTATAAAGAATGGTTTGGACATTACAGGAGTTGCAACATCGTTTCAATCTAGTCAGTTGGCTAGAGAGGCTGGAATTCCATTAATTCATTTGTCAGATGTTAAGAAAATTGATGTGGCGATAGATGGAGCAGATCAGGTTGCAGGTTTTGAATTATTAAAAGGCGGGGGTGCTGCACATACACGTGAAAAAATTGTTGCTTCTGCAGCGGATAGATTTGTAGTTGCGGCAGATTCTACGAAAATATCTGAAGTACTGAATAAGATGGTTCCAGTAGAAGTACTATTTTCTGCGAGGACTGTTGTTGCTTCAAGAATTGAAGATTTGGGAGGAATACCAGAGCTAAGATATTCTGTTAGAAAGGATGGACCAGTATCGACAGAAAACGGAAATATTCTTTTTGATTGTGACTTTGGAGAGATAGGTTCTCCAGATAAATTAAGTTATGAAATTTCGAATATCCCAGGTGTTGTTGATCATGGATTATTCGTTGGTTTTGCGGATGAAATTCACATAGGAAAAGGATCTAAAGTGGAAATAATAAAAAAATAAAAAGAAGATATATACATAAACATTGAGTAATAATTACAAGAATCACTGAGCGAAATGTTTACGGTGGTCACGGGAAAATCTGGGTAGACGGGACCATGGGTTAGCCTGGTATACTTCAGCGTTTGGGACGCTGCGACCCCGGTTCAAATCCGGGTGGTCCCATATTTTACAGACGAAAACCACCAACGATTCTATTCCAATTTAGGAAAAATTTGATGATATAGTTATATCTTGTACGTTCTATGAAAAAAATTATAGAAAAGGCATGGATAGAATAGAAAGTTTGCC
>CAWVSO010000006.1:0-21262 GCA_963932585.1 uncultured euryarchaeote | reverse complement strand
TACACAAATGATCACTGGATCAAAAAAGCTGCAGAGGAACTCGGATATGCACCAGGTTACTGGAAATCTCCAGACGCCCCTGCATATGAGCTACCTGGATACGGACTTCCATACGCTCTTCACTACAACACAGACATAATGTCTGCAGGTGACGTTCCAACAACATACGAAGCATGGACTGATTCTGGTTACACAGGACAGAACGGATTCGTATTGCAGAACCCACGTCAACTATCCTCACAAGCTTCCTTAATGGCAACATTATGGGGTCTATGGGGAGAAGAAACTATGAGAGCATGGGCAAAAGGATTCATGGCAAACAAACCGCAATTCACAACTGGAAACAGTGGTGCATACAACGTTTGTGTGTCTGGAGAAAAAGCCCTATGTAACACATACATTAACGATTTAGTTGGACAAGCCGCAGAAGGTCAAGACATCCCACTCAAAATACAGTGGATCGACCCAGCAATGACATCTGTAGTTCCAGTCCACCTAACAGCAGGAGCACCTCATCCAAATGCAGGAGAATGTTTCGCTGCTTGGTTCATGTCTGAATTAGGTCAGGAGAAAGTTGCTGATACAGGTCGTACACCGGCCCACGCGCCATCGGCTGCAGCACACGCAGACTTCTCTGCGTTTATCCCTGCAGATCAGGTGATTTTACCGTACGCGTACAACAACCCAACCTACGGTGGCAAAGGATACATTTCAGATCCAGAAGCCTGGTTACCTCTCTTTGAGGAAATCTTCTAAACTCGAGGTATTTTTACGCTCGGTTTTTTTAATTATTAAATAGCGTTAGCTATGATTTTTTATTATTTTATAAATAAAAACAGAGTAGAGTGTAATGAAAGACAATGTGTCTTCCAAAACTCAGCTCATAGTTGGATAGGCCCAATCCATCCGGGGAGAGGAAGATTGATTAGCCATACCCAGAAGTAAATCAGAAGTCCATGAGTATATACCTAGCTATTTTTTAAATATGATAGTTTATTCGGGGACTAGTGTCCTAAGACCAATTCGATCTTCGAATGATTTTATAGCATCAAATAAATCTTCTTGGGTCAGAACTGTTCGGTTGGCATCGAGAGCTTCAAGTACAGCTTCTCTTAAAACCAAACGTATGTCACTTCCAGAAAGTCCATCTGTCATGGTTGCTAGGACTGAAGAATCAAAATTTTCAATGACTATATATTTTGTTACCACATTAAATATTTTTTCACGCATGCTTTCATCGGGCAGGGGGAAATGAACTACATCGTCGAACCTACGCCAGGCTGCAGAATCTAGTAAATCGGGGTGATTAGTTGCCCCAATTAATAAAACTTCGTCCCGAATTAGACTAATTTCATCTATGCTTTTGAGTAAAGTGTTTACAGCGCGTTTTAATGCAGCGTGTTCATCGGATCTACGGGTTTTGGCTACTGAATCAAATTCATCTACAAAAAGTATACAGGGAGAAAGGCGTTTTGCTACTTCAAATGTTCTATCAATATTTTTAGAAGTTTCTCCCAAATACTGACTTGTCATCATGGAAAGTTTCACTTCTACGAATGGCAATCCTAGTGAATGAGCTATTGCTCTTGCAACAGAAGTTTTTCCAGTCCCAGGAGGACCTACGAAAAGTAATTTTCCAATGTCTGTGAGTCCAATTTCTTCCAAGTAATCACGGTTTTTGATAGCCAATTTTATTTTTCCAATATCTTTAATTTGATCAGCAGTAAGAACTAAATCTTCGAGTGTGGTTTCTATCTCTTCGGGGGCTTTTATATCGACTAGATCCAACATTTCTTTATCGTCTTCGTCGAAATAGTCGGATAACAAACTATCAATCCAAAAACGATCGGCCTCTAGTGGTCTATTAGAGGCATTTGAGGATACGTAAGAAACATCAATGGAATCAGATTCTTCGAATGCATATGACAGAGTTGGATTTGACAAAACAAGGTCTGATTCAGCGTGTTTTAGAAACCATTTTTCGGCTAGGTCCATTTGGGTTAAGCTGAGTTCTCCTGTGAAGGTGTCTTTACTAGTAAACATTAAGTCGCATATGGAATTCCAAGGGGATTCTATCCCTGTAGCTTTAGAAGCTATTTTTTCATTGATTATAACAGGTTTTTTTATAACTCCTTTTTTGGAGAAAGCTTTTCTAATGCGAGGGGGTAGATCATCTGGTACGAGAATTTCCGTTTCAGAATAATGTTTCGCCGTTAATAAAATTTCTATGACCGAGAGTTCCTCTTTATTCATTCTCCGGGAATTAGTTCGCATAAGATCATAAGTACGTCGAGATGGTTTTGGATATAAAGGGGAAGAAATTTAGGGCAGAGGAATAATTTATAGATAGATGATCAATGAAAACAAACCAGTCATAGTTGCTGCGTTCCGAACGCCTCAAGCTAGAAAAAATGGTTATTTTTCAGAAGTTAGAGGAGAAGATTTGTCTGTTGCGATAATTAACCACACTCTTGAAAAAACAGGTGTTGACCCAAAAAGAGTTGATGATTTGTTATGGGGATGTGCGATGCAGAGAGAAGAGCAAGATAATAATGTTGCCAGGATAATTGCACTTATGTCTGCGTTGGGTGAAAAGACAGCAGCATCGACTATTAATCGATGGTGTGCCTCGTCTTTGCAAGCCATTATGTCTGCTAGTGATTCTATCGCGGCGGGGCAGAGGGATTGTATAATTGCAGGGGGTGTCGAGCATATGACACGTGTTTCGATGGAGGAGAAAACAGCGTATGAAAACTTCCATCCTGAGTTTGTTAAAAACTATAATTTGTTTGAATTGCATATGGGTATGACTGCAGAATCCGTTGCATCTAAATATAATATTTCTAGAAGGGACCAAGATGAGTACGCTCTGAGGAGTCACCAGAAAGCAATCGCCGCACATGAGAATGGCCATTATAAAGATGAAATCGTCCCAATTCACGTGGATGAAAATGTGAGGGATGTTGATGAGGGCATGCGGAAAGATACTTCCATGGAAAAACTTTCAAAACTATCCCCAGTTTTTAGAAGCGATGGAACAGTTACTGCAGGCAACTCCTCACAAATATCTGATGGTGCGGCTGTGACCATGGTAACTAGTGCTGAATTTGCAGAGGAAAATGGACTAGAAATTTTAGCTAGTATTGAAAATCATGCAGTTGCAGGAGTAGATCCTAAATTGATGGGCATAGGCCCAATATATTCAACAAAAAAAATGTTGGCAAGAACGGGAGGAGATATTTCAGATTTTGGATTGGTTGAAATGAATGAAGCGTTTGCTTCTCAATGTATTCATTGTCAACGGGAGTTAAAAATATCAGAAAAAGTGTTTAACTTAAAAGGTGGCGCAATAGCCATGGGTCACCCTCTTGGAGCAACAGGAGCTAGATTGCCAGTAACATTGATACACGAAATGAAAAGACAGAATATAGAAAGGGGTCTAGTGACAATGTGCGTTGGTTTGGGTCAAGGTGCTTCTATGTCGTTTTCCAGACAAGGATTGAATTAAATGATTGAATTTGGAAAAATATTTGAGGTTAATTGGAGGAGAAATGGAAGGTAGTCATTTGATTGCTGCAGAAAGAATTATTGGATTGAGCAGTCCAGGTTGTGAGGAATATTTAGAAGAAATTGTAGAATGGGCATCTATAAAAAATATTAAATTTTTGCCAGTCACAACGGGTGAAGAAATTGATTCTAATTTTGTGGAGGTGGGGAAAACAATAGGCATTACTATTGGAGGAGATGGGACTTTTCTAGAAGGTGCGAGAGCATTTGCTCCACAAAAAATTCCATTTATAGGAATAGGCCTAGGAACTATGTCATTTCTACCACGTGTGGAAGGAAGTAGGAAATTTGATGCTCTGGAAGAAATTTTTTGTGGGAGAGCGAAAATTGAAGAGCAACATAGAATTTCTATAAAAACAAAAACTTTTGAAGCCGATGGGCTCAATGAGGTAATTATTGGACATATATGGCCAAAAAAACCTACAGACCGGAAGATTAGTTCTATGAGAGTTTTTGCTGGAGGAGAATATGTTGGTAAGTACGAAGGTACAGGAATATCTTTGTCCACCCCGACAGGATCTACAGGAGTTTCTTTGTCCGCAGGGGGTGCAATTCACTACCCAAGAGGAAACAAAACAATCCAGATGACTCCAATGCACACGCACAATATAGGGGTTTGTCCAATAGTATTTGGAGGAGGTATTGAAATCAAAGTGATACCTGAAACTGAAGTATATGTGTTGGTCGATGGTGGTCGCGTGAAGAGTTTACTTGATACAAAAGAAGTTATAAAAGTGACAAGTTCACAAATACCATCATACTTGATTAGAACATCGTATGATAGGGGATTTTTTGAAGGGCTAAGTAAAAATTTGGGTTGGGGGATTAGAGAAGACTATATAATTAAAAAAGATTACAATGAAAATGAAATAACATTTGATGAAAAAGTATTACAATTAGCAAAAAATGCTGCCCTAAGTTCAGGAGGAGTCCTAAGAGAACTCCAAAAAAAAGAGGAATTAGAGACATTTAAAAATAGGAATGGTGGAATGTCAACAGAAGCCGATTATTTATCTGAACAAATAATTGTTTCACTTATTAAAAATGAATTCCCAGAACACAATATTATATCAGAAGAAAATGAATGGCCAGATACAGATTCGGATTATAAATGGGTTATAGACCCACTAGATGGAACGGGTAATTTCATACACAAAAACCCAAATTATGCCGTGTCAATAGCATTTTTGGAGAAGGAAAGTTTAAAAATTGGAGTGATATATATCCCAGAAACAAATCAGTTATTTTGGGCCAAGGATGGCGATGTTGCTATGCTAAATGGGAAGATAATTTCAACGACAAATAGAGATGTACTTAGAGAAAGTATGTTAATAACAGGCCATGATCCAGACGGAAAACTTCAATCTAGTTTGTATTCTGAAGTAAAAGGTGTCCGAAGATGGGGTTCTGCTGCGATTAATCTATCATATCTAGCATGTGGAACTGCAGATATCGTGTGGGAGTGGGATACCGAAACTTGGGATGTTGCCGCGGGTATTTTGATTGCTAGATGTGCAGGTGCAAAAGTTACTAGAAGAAACGGAGATGAATATAAATTGGATTTTTCTAGAGAAGGGACAAACGAAATGTTAGCATCTAACGGTGCACTTCACGCTGCGCTTATGCAGAAAATTTAGATTAGTTTAATTGTGTGGATGGCAGATCGAAATTGCTGCTTTTACATCTTCACGTGTTCCAACAAGTGTCAGTTTGTCTCCGTATTCTAAAATTAAATCGCCATGGGGAATGATGTCTTCGCCGGATCTAGTCAATAGGGCTATTAAACATCCAGATGAAAATGTACTAGCCAGCTGGGCTACAGATTTTCCAATCAAATTGTTAGAAGTCATTTCAATTTCTTGAACATCTCCAGAACGGGTTAATTCAGTCATCCAAGCGTAGAGAGCAGGACGTTCTATGATATTATCTATTGCCAGTGCAGTCGCTAAAGAAGAAGAGACTGCTACAACATTTATATCTTCAAATTGGGCTAAATTATCAGGGTTGTTTACCCTAGCAAAAACAGACTCAACATCAAATGTGGTTTTTGCTTGTTGGGAAATAAGTAGGTTTGTGGCATCGTCTCCAGTGGCTGCTATAATTATCCTAGATGTATCTGCACCTGCCTTTTCTAATGTTTGTTTAACGGTGCCATCTCCATGAATGACTGAATGGCCATTTTCCACCAAAGAGTCTATTTTTTCCGGATCTGATTCAATTACAATTACATTTTCGTTACGTTCAGAGAGACGTGTTGAAAGAGAACTTCCAACCCTACCCCCTCCAATAATTATTACACGCATAGGTATCACATTTAAGTATTCTGCTATGTGTCTAGAAAGTCCAGCTTCAAATGAAACTGTTGCGAAAATGACTAGGAAAACAGTCCCTACAAGAATATTCGCTTCATGCACTAGTCCGATTGATTGCAATTCTAGAGCAAAAAGCATCGATATAGATGCAGGAATTATTCCACGAGGTGCAACCGCGGCCATGAATATTTTTTCGGAATTGGTGAAACGTTTCCCGATAGTAGAGATATAAACTGAAAGTGATCGGACTACCAATGTGATCCCCAGAACTACAAGGATACCAGAAATTCCGAGAGAGAATAAAATTCCAATATCCAATAATGCTGCTAGAATTATGAAAATAAAAGAAAGAACTAGTAATGTTATATCACCTTTAAACTCTGAAAGTTGACGTTCGAACGAGATATTTGAATTTCCGATAACAAGACCTGCTGCGGCAGCAGCTGCTATTCCAGATTCGGGAGTTATGTAGTTAGAGAGAGAGTACGAAGAGAGTGCTAATGTGAGAACTAATAGACGGGTTTGTTGGGGCACGTTTGTAGGAGGTATGATTGATAGTTTTAGTATTAAAATTAAAAGAATTGCAGCAGCGCCGCCAATAAAAATCCCAACACTAAATTTATACAAGAAAATTTGAAATAACTCACTTATATTTTGTATATTGTGGGTTATTGCTTCGAAAATAACAACCGCAAGAATTGCAGCAGTGACATCGTTGACTATCCCTTCAGTTTCTAGTGCTGTTGCTACCCGGTCTCTAACGTGGACTATCTTAAGAATTGGTGAGATTACAGTTGGACCTGTGGCTATTAATAAAGAACCAACAAGGAAGCTCACCATCCAACTTACTAAAAGTAAATAATGAACCAATATTGCAGTTCCAATAAAAGAGATAACTGCCCCAATAGTTAAAAGCCGGGCCGTTTCTGTAGGGACTTGAAGTAGTTTTTGTAACCTTATGTGGAAAGCCCCCTCAAATATAATTATTGCCACAGAGATGCCTACTATATCAGGTAATGCAGTTCCAAAAGAAGTTGGAGTTAATAGACCTACACCCTCGGAACCTAATAATACACCAAAAATTAAGAGAAAAACTACGCTTGGGATTTGGAACTTGGACGACAATATCTGCGCTGCCACCCCAGCTATAATTATAATTGAGACTAAAGTTATAAGAGTTACTTCATTAATCATATTTGGTATAATTTATTATCGTGTGTTTGGGTAGATTAAAAATACTGTTATTGTTAAATGTACATTGTTTCTACTTCTGTTACATACTTATCTAATATGTTTCTTCGTTTCTTTTTAAGAGATGGCGTCATTAGATTGTTTTGTTCAGTGAATTCTTCTGAAACTATACAGAATTTTTTAACTTGTTGATGAGACTCTATATTTGAATTAAGTTCGGAAATTAGTTCAGAAAAGTGATCTATGATAAGTTTGTTTGAGCACAGATGTTCAACAGATAATGATTCAATATTTTTATTTTTTGCCAAATTAATTAAATTAGGTTCGTTTGGAACTATCAACGCGCTGATAAATTTCAGATCATCACCGACTAGCATACTTTGTTCGATTAAATCGTTTTTTGTTAGCATATCTTCAATTGGTGTTGGTGCAACATTTTTCCCAGTTGAGAGAACAATTAGTTCTTTGATTCGCTCTAAAAAGGTTATATAACCGTTAGAATCGATTGAAACTAGATCCCCAGTTTTAAACCAATCATCCTCAAATGTAGCTTTTGTTTCTTTGGGGAGGTTCCAATAGCCTGAAAAAACACTTGGACCGCGTACTAAAAGCTCCCCTATTTCACTACCGTGGAGTGATTTTTGAACCTCTGATGTTTGTGGCAATAGTTTTAATTCGAGATTTGATAGCGGTGGCCCAACTGATCCTATTTGAGGAGAATCAGGAGGGTTTACCGATATGACAGGAGATGTTTCAGTTAGACCGTAACCTTCTAAGACTAGTATACCAGCACCATGATATAATGCACATAAATCAGGTGAGAGTTTCCCGCCGCCACTTATCATAAATTGTATATTCCCCCCAAGAGCTTTTTTTACTTTGGAAAATACTAAAATATCTGCTATTTTTGATTTAAAACGCAAAGAAAGATTGTTTGAAGTGTTTGTAGATTTTTGCTGCGCTATGTTGACTGCCCAATTAAAAATCTTTAGTTTAACGGGAGAACTAGAAGCTTGTTCCCTCATTGCAGCATACATTTTTTCATAAACCCTAGGGACACTTGCCCCGGCTGTTGGACGGACTTTTAAGAAATCTTCTTTTAGAGAATCTGCACTTTCAGCATACGCAATTGTTGCCCCGCTTTGAAGCATTAAAAAATGGCCCGCCATTCGCTCTAGAATATGCGACAGTGGGAGAAATGATAGAATTCGTGTTGAGGAGTCTAAGGTGGGTGATTTTGGTTGGTTTTCACGAGGACCAAAACGTAATTGGGAATGATCTACATTAGATTTTATATTGGAGTGAGTTAGCATGACACCTTTCGGTTTTCCAGTGGTTCCAGAAGTGTATACGAGAGATGCTAGATCAGATGGCGCTTGGGAATCTATCCAGGATTGATAGGTGGATGGATTGAATTTTTGTTTCCCAAGTGAATAGACATCCCCCATTGTAAAAATATTTTTTAATTTTTTTGTAGCGAGATTGTCAATACCAATGATAAATTTAAGAGATTTTGAAATTTTCGTGGATAAAAGATTGGTGAGAAGCTCTTCATTTTCAACTATGACCCCAATAGATTCAGAATCTGAAATTATATAATCGATCATAGAGGGCGAAGAACTAGGATAAATTGTTACAGTCACCCCTCCTGCCGAAAGAATAGATAAATCTGCTTGTGCCCATTCCATCCTAGTATCTGAAAAAATAGCAACTTTATCACCTTGGTTTAGTCCCAGTTCACGTAGCCCGGTTGCGGTGTATTGAACGATTGAGTTTAAATTTTGATAAGTAAGTGTAGAAAATTCACCGATTATTGCAGGTGTAAATGCAAGGGATGCCAAGCTCCTATCATAAATACCACCTTTGTACATTTGAGCGGGGAGTTCAGAATGAAGTTCTGCACTCTCTGAAAACATTTTTGATAGTGTAGACTCTCCAAGTAGCGTTCCTTTCCCCATATCTTTCCAAATCATCTATAGATATTATCCCCCACTTACTATTAATCTTGCTTTGAATTGGACTAAGTATCAATGGCATTAGCTCAAATAGGCAGAAAGTTTACTTAATAACAGGAAATTATTTTGTTTTTGGGAAAAAAAAATCTTTTTAAAGGATACACAGGTAGAATCCTTATAATCGTATCATTGGGGTGGGCAATAACTCAAACTGGGAGGTTCCTATTGCCACCGTTATTGCCTGCGATTATGGAAGAAGTAAATATATCTGTGTTTGTTGCAGGTATCATTTTAACAATTATGCAAATTGTGTATGCTCTTGCCCAATATCCTAGTGGAAAACTATCAGATATGAGTAATAGATCAGTTATAATTATCCCAGGTATGTTGGTGATTGCATTGAGCTTTTTTCTTCTTGCAGGTGTCAATACAGCGAGTATACTGGTTATTTCAGTTGCAGCATTGGGACTTGGTAGGGCTATGTATAATATACCATCCAGAGCATTGATTTCAGATTTATTTAGCTCTAAACGGGGAGAAGCTATGGGAATATTTACGGCAGGTAGTGATTTGGGAGGGATTGTTGCAGGAGGGATTTCTGTGGCGTTGGTCGCAGTTTATGGTTTTTTTATTATCGGAGAGATTCCAAATTGGAGAGTTGTTATGTTTTTTTGGGGTTTGGTTGCCCTGTTATTAGTTGTATTGTTTAAATCTCAAGAAAAAGAGGCGTTGAATTTTAAATTCGAAGGCGGGAAAACATATGAGATTTTAAATAAAATAAAATTTAGTGTGAAAGAAGATATTCAGTATATATTGGGCGGGAAAAGTCAGAGAGAAACTATACTTGCATTTGCTTTTTTTATATTTGTTGCAACTGCCGTTGTCAATTTTCTGCCACTATATTTAATTGAAGAAAAAGGGTTTAGTTTGAGAACATCTGGGTCTATTTTTGGGTGGTTTTTTTTATTGGGAATGATTGTTAAACCGATAATAGGCGGGCTTTCTGATAGATTGCCAAGATATTTAATTTCGATGGGTGGATTGGCGGTGAGTACTGTGGGGATTGGATTGTTAATTATGGCACAAAGTGTCATTGGGGTGGTGGTTGCAGTTGCCATATTTGCAATTGGATATAAAGGCCAATTTCCGGTGATAGATGCTATTTTAATGGATGGTGCTCCAGATAATTTAACAGGGAGTTATATAGGCGCAGCTAGGACTGTATTTTTCACATTGGGAGGAATCGGTGCAGCATATATGGGATGGATGGGGCAGTATTACAACTTTCAAATTGGTTTTATAGGGCTTGGACTTGCACTTATAATAGCAATTATATTGTTATACAGGAATTACTAAAAGGTTTTATTTTGGAAATACTGGCGTCCCAATTTTATATGAAGAGGGTGGTTTTCCGGGGAAGTTAACATATCTATCTAATTTTTCATGGGCACCATCTAACACGTTGGAGCCATGGAAAAGTAAAACTGAATTAAAATTATATTGAAGTATTTTTTCAAGAGTCTCTTCGGCTTGGTTTAGATTGACGGTGTGGACAGCAGGTGGGAGATGAAATTGCCCCGCGGGCAACCCACGTTGGTCCGCTCCAGAAATGGCATCTCCGGGGATTATAATACCTGCTTTTTCATCTATAAGCCCATAGTTATCATCTTTATGACCGGGGAGATGAATAGTTGTGAACCTACCAATTTGAACTCCTTCTTGGTACCTATGGGTTGGAGGTGTTGCAGATGGAAAATCAGATTCCACAGGTGCCCATGTTTCGACATCATATGCGTCAACAACTGCATCGAATCCGCCAACATGGTCTCCATCACCATGAGTAATAATTAACCTCCCGGGAGATAGACCGGTTTCTTCAATTCCAGTTAGTAATGCATCAGTTGTGTCACGTCTAGCGCAATCTATTAAGGTAGGAACATCATCATCGAATAGGTATGCTCTGTAACGGTTGTTTCCTTCAGCAGCTAAACAAGTTATATCATAGACGCCGGGGAAAATTTCTTCAAACGGCATATATTGTAAATGGAATTTCAAAGGTAATATAGTTGCGCCCTTTTTAAAATTTAATACTTCAACGTGTTTGAAAATGGAAAAATGGATTGGTTTTTAAATGTTTGAGGAGAGATATAATGGATATGGAAAAATACGATATTGTTTCAATTGAAGGAGAAGAGAGAGGTAAATCTAAATTCACAGGAAGTTTTACTTTGGGTTTAAATGATAAATTAAATTTGAAAAATATGAGGGGAAAATTTTGGTTTGTTCCTCCGGGAGAAACTATAGTTGCACATAGACATAGAGTTCAGGAAGAAATATACTATCAGGTAAAGGGTCCAGGAAAAATGTTGATTGAAGAAGAAATCATTGAGGTTCCAGAAGGTTCCATAGTAAGTGTCCCTCCGGAGACGTGGCGCCAAGTATTAAATGATACAGATAGGGAACATATTTGGCTCATAATAGGGTCGCCAGCTGCTGATAAAGATGGAATCTATGAATGAAAAAAACCTATTAAATGTGATTGAAATAGCTAAAGAAATTGGCCCAGGTAAAAAAGTTGTAACTTTAAATTGTGATAATGGATTTAAATATATAGGTAGCTATTTTTATTCTTAGTTTATAAGAGAAATAAAATGGTCTATTTATAATCAGGAACTTGGATAACATAACGGCCATCCTCTTGGATTGCGATAATACATTCATCTCGGGTGTATAATTCCATCAAATTAAGTTCATATTGCCCAGGTTCAAGAATTCGTATACTTTCAAATTGAGAGCTCAGTTCATGGTGAAGTTGTTCTATATAATTAGGAGGTGGAGAGTTTTTAGGTGGAGAGTTTTTAGGTGGAGAGTTTTTAGGAGTGTAATTTAAATTTATAGTTTTTGTTGGAATAGGAGGTTCATTTGGTGCTTCTATAATATCATGAGAATGTAGAATGTTTTTGGTGGGGGTGGGAGACGTGTTGTGAGGTATAAATTGAAATTTTTTACCCCCGCAAGTGGTGCATCCAGCCAGCATTTTTTTGGACCCATCAGAAAATAGTTCCTCACAGCTAGTGCATTGGTGTGGCATTAATTTCGAGAGATTAAAGCTGTAATTAATTTTTCATCTTTATGAAGAGTTTCCATTTGATTTGCAGGTCCGATTACAGTTAGTTTTGAATGTGATTTGCGGCCCATAAGTTTGCTTATGAAAGTAGAAGTTCCAGAAGAAGACGGAGAGTGAGTCTCTATTTCAATTCCAGTAAAATCATCAGGGTTTATCTCACCCATAGTTACCTCAATAAGTTTTGATTCTTCTTCAGGGGAAAGACCAGTTTCTAGAATGACAATTTTACCATCACGAACCCCATCTAAAATCATTCTAATTTTTTCCATAGTTGTTAGTTCATCCATTTTTTGACCGCTAACCAAGTCAATCTTAATTCCATTTTTTTTTGTTAATTCTTGCATTTTGATCACCCAAAGTAGTCTGCTATTTTATCATATACTTCGTCCATATTTTCACCTTCTAATGCAGACAGTGGAACTGTTTCATGTTGAGGAAATGATTGTTTGATTAAAGTTGGATTAGATTTTTTAAGGTCTATTTTATTTGCAAATATCAGAACAGGTAATTTCCTACTTTCAATTATACCGATTAACATAGTATTTACTTGTGTAAATGGATCTTGTGTAGAGTCTAAAACATAAATAACACCGTCAATGTCCTCACGTAACCAGTGCATTGCTTCTGCAACGCCTTCTGTAGCTTCTCTAGATCTACGTATAGCATCTTCTTTAGAAATACCAAATTCAAGGAATTCCCTATAGTCTATTTTTGTTGTAACACCGGGTGTATCTACAACATCAATGGTGACAATTTTACCATTCCGTTCTATTTCTATATTTTCTTTTCTTCTAGCCCGTCTAGTTTCATGTGGTATTTGGCTTTCAGTTCCAATCACATCACCAGTCCAGTCTCGTACGATTCTATTTGCAAGTGTAGTTTTGCCTGCGTTCGGCGGACCATATATACCAATGCGTTTTGGTTTGGACCCGCTGAAAAGTTTATCTGTTACACGTGAAATGCTATTTCTAAGTTGTCTTAATAGACCCATCATTTATATTGCCTCTCAGATGAAACTAAATCTATATGCAGATTCAGCAACCCTTCATCTATAACATAAATACTGTGGGTCAATAACTTAAACTTATGTCAGACATATGTCGGCCATTTTTATATTCGATGTCATTCTCATGAAAATGTAGATACCCCTTGGTTTCCACTGGAAATTTTATTTCGTTTTTTCGATTGAAAGAGTTAATTTTAGGTGTTTTTTATTATTATTTTTAGTAAAAAAATCCATCTTAAATGAACGTAATAGTTAATAAATATTTGCTTTTATAATAATAACTTGTTAAATATATTTTATAATATAAGTTCCAATGGAACAAAACGGGTGGGGGGTCTCGTTTCCACTGGAACTTTATTCCCATTGTGTCTGTGTATTATATATTTAAAATATAAAATTTAAAAATAAGTTCGAAATAATCTACTTAAGGAAACCTTTATTTCCAATGGACTTTTATGTTGGAATTACTTAAGTTATTTATTTATTTATTCAAATTTATCATGGTAGATCTTTTCAAAAATTACAATTCATCAAATGTGGAAAAAATACACTCACCAAAAGAAAGTTTATTTGATGATTTATTGAATATAGAGCCTATTTTTGACAATAAAGAAATATTACGTCATTCATTTACACCAGACGAACTACTTCATAGGGATTCTGAAATTAATACTATAGCTAGTATTTTAGTAACTGCTCTTAGGGGAGATACCCCGTCTAATATACTTATTTATGGTAAAACTGGAACTGGAAAAACAGCAAGTGTTAGATATGTTAGTCGTGAATTAAAAAGAACTTCTATCCAATATAATGTCCCTTGCGATGTTGAATATATTAATTGTGAAGTTGTAGACACAAAATACCGCATTTTAGCCCAATTAGCTAATATTTTTATAGATAAAAATACTGCTTTTATCCTAGAAGAAATAAACAAATTAAACAATCAATCTTCCAATTTAAAAATAAATGAAGATAACTACCACCTTTCAGAATATTCTGATCCAGATTCTATTGAAAATAAAATCTCTCAGTTAAATTCAGATCTTAATTCTTTTACAAAAGTCCCTATGACCGGATGGCCCACTGATAGCGTCTATTCTACTTTATTAAGGGCGGTTGATTACCGCGAACGTGTGGTTGTTATCATGTTAGATGAGATCGATAAACTTGTCGAGAAAAGCGGCGACGATGTTTTATATAACTTATCTAGAATAAATTCAGATTTAAAACACTCCCGTGTCTCAATTGAAGGAATCTCTAATGACTTAACTTTCACAGATTATTTGGACCCACGTGTGAAATCTTCTTTAGGAGAAGAAGAAATTATTTTCCCACCATACAATGCAAATCAATTAAACGACATTCTTGAAAATAGGGCAACACTGGCATTTAAAGAAGGCGTCCTTGCCCCCGGTGTTATATCAAAATGTTCTGCTCTAGCAGCAAGAGAGCATGGAGACGCTAGACGTGCATTAGATTTATTACGTACATCTGGAGAGCTAGCTGAGAGGTCTAGAGAAACAACAGTCACAATAAACCATGTTGATTTAGCCCAAGAAAAAATAGAAATAGACCGTGTTATAGAAATAGTCAAAACACTCCCCCGGCATTCTCAATTAATTCTTTTCGCGATTATAACCCTAGAAGAAAAAGATATTTCACATATCAGTACTGGTGAAGTTTATAATCTATATCGCCAGTTTTGCAAAGAACAAAATTTCGACGTTATCACCCACCGTAGGGCAACTGATTTAATTTCAGAATTAGATATGCTGGGTATTGTCAATGCCGTCGTTGTGAGCAAAGGTAGGTATGGGCGAACAAAACAAATTGCATTATCAGTTTCTATAGATAATGTTAAAAAAGAATTGCTATCCAAT
The DNA here is from genome assembly GCA_963932585.1 of uncultured euryarchaeote. Taxonomy (GTDB): domain Archaea; phylum Halobacteriota; class Halobacteria; order Halobacteriales; family Hikarchaeaceae; genus Hikarchaeum. Next base: position 6,224 of record CAWVSO010000006.1, on the reverse strand, counting down.
CAACCTTTATTTGGTGGAATTTCAAATTCATCAATCCTTCTTCAAAGTAATTTCGACAACGTATAATTCTAATCTAATTTTTATTTAAATTAAATTATTAACGAATAATTTCACATAACCTAGCCATGGTATTCTTATTTTTGCATTCCCATGAATCCATTCAATTTGAACCGGTTCACTAATTTCGGCAACTTGATCATATTTCACATTCCCATCACCTTTAGTTATGTATCCTGAATGGGGAGCTGGACAATTTTCCATCATATCGCAATTTTTTCCAATTACCCAACTAGGGTTTGCCCTATCATACCAATCTTCATCTTCATTTACCCACATTTCTGCTCTATGTATCACTAAATATTCTTCCCTCTGGTTCTGTGACTCTGGTCTAAATACAATCACATCACCATATTCTCCAAATTTCAATCCTTCTTGGTATCTCTCCATACCCACCCCATTTTTATAACGATTAGATACATCCTCTCTAGTCTCAATCCCTCCATATCTATTTTCTTCCACAAGAAAAATCAAATCACCTTTATTTAAATTTGGATCCATACTATCACTTTCAATCGCAACCATTGGGGGCCAAACGCCACTAACACTGAATAATATTCCTCCCACTATGACAATAACTAATACATCTTTCAAAATCAATCTATAAGTTTTTACAAAACCATCTACATTTTCAGATGATTTTTCACCATTATATATGTTAGTGTATTTCAAAAAACCCAATATTTTTTTTATCATCTGAACAATCCTTTAAACCCTATTCATCCCACTCCTACTTCTAATTACCCAAACATCACCTTTGTGGGCCGCTACACTTTTTATCCTTGCAAACATCATTTCTCTCTACGTGCCCACAAATAATTTACTATCCATCATCCAAAAGCTTGTAAAACGTGGGTACAACGCCGACCCAGACGTTGTCCAATTCATCGATAAGTCTCAAAATCCAGACGAAACTATAAATTTTTTAATCACGGATATGGGCAGTGAAGTTTTCACATTCACCATGGCTGATATTCTTGGCAATTATGGTTCACTATCTAATTTAGACTCCTGCTTACAAAAACAAATATCATCCGCGTTTGAAAAACCCTCTTTTGAACCCTCAATTTCAATTGAAAATGATGTGACAGGTAATAGTACTGGTTCTGGAAAATATACAGATTTTGTTTCAATTTTTAGAAATAGACTGGATCGCATTTCACTTATATTAAAACCCAGAATAACTCCCTCTCCTCTAAATTCAATTAAAAAAACTTCTGGTTCTGTTAGTGTTGTTGGGCTAGTATCCGATATACAAAAAACAAGTGCAGGGCATTTTTTAATTGAACTTGAAGATGTATCTGGGACCTTTCCAATTCTAATAAATAATAACAGCGAACCATTTTCAAACGCAGATGAATTACTTTTAGATGAAGTTATTGGAATTAAAGGAACCCTATCAAACGATTCTGAAATGTTGTTCGCAGAAAAACTTTATTTCCCAGATGTTCCTTCTAATTTCAAACCTCTTTCCGCGGACAGTCACGTTCAAGCGGCTTTAATAAGTGACATCCATGTTGGATCTAAAAATTTTAAATCTAATCTTTGGACAGATTTTACCACTTGGCTCTCTACCCCTGAAGCAGAACTCATCGAATATGTTTTAATAGCAGGGGATTTGGTCGAAGGTGTTGGGGTATACCCTGGACAAGACGCCGATCTTGAAATAATAAACATATATGAGCAATACCGAGCTTTCAATGAACGCCTCAAAGAAATACCTGATTCTATTTCTGTAGTTATGATTCCTGGGAATCACGACGCTGTTCGTTTGGCAGAACCCCAACCCGCATTCAATGATGAAATTAGAAAAATTCTATCTTCTCAAAATACCCATTTCACATCGAACCCCTCAACAGTTACGATTGAGGGTGTTCCAATACTTATGTATCATGGGGTATCTCTAGATGAAATAATAACAGAACTCCCCTCAGAAAAAGTTAGTTATGAATCCCCTCATACTGCAATGGCACAGTTATTAAAAAAACGTCATCTCGCACCCCAATTTGGATCAAGAACTCGACTTGCACCAGAACTCCGGGATTACTTAGTTATAGGGAAAATACCTTCAGTTTTCCACTCTGGCCATGTCCATAAATTTAGCTGTGGAAAATATAATAATGTACTTTTAGTAAATTCTGGATGTTGGCAAGCCCAAACAGATTTCCAAAAACGTGTTAATATCATACCAGATGTTGGTTATGTCCCCATTTTAGATCTAGACACTTTAAATTTAACAATTCGTCATTTTACTTAATTATTTAAGCTTAGTTATAAACCAGAGCCGAACGACTCAAGTCCTCAGTATTCCCTGAAGATAAGTATAGTGCGTGTAGTCGTAAAATATGGGGGAACAAGCGTCGCAAATGGAGAGCGGGTCATCAGGGCAGCAAATTCCATAGCCAAACTTATTAAAAATGGCCATGAAGCACTTGTTGTTGTAAGTGCAATGGGCTCATCAACTGATGATTTAATAAACGGCATCACATTTGAAATAGACCCTTCCGACCAATCAGAAATTGTTAGCATGGGCGAACGAACTAGTGTTAGGATGTTTAAAGCGGCATTAACTTCAATTGGGTTAGATTCTATTTTTTTAGAACCAGGCCATCCAGATTGGCCAATAATACTTGATGAAAATGGGGCCGTAGAAGTCAATGAAACCACACAAAAATGTAAAAAATTAGAATCTCTTTTATCCACAACAATACCTGTAGTAACTGGGTTTTTGGCAGAAGATATTTCTGGGAACATAACAACACTTGGACGTGGGGGAAGTGATACTACAGCTGTGATGCTTGGAAATTATCTACATGCAGATGAAGTGGTCATAGTAACTGATGTAGAAGGTGTCATGACTGGAGACCCAAGTGCTGTAGAAGGCGCCATGAATGTTGGAAAAATAACAGTCGACGAATTAAGAAATCTAACATTTAGAGGGGCCGAAGTAATAGCGCCGTCTGCACTTACTTACAAAACAGATACATTTGGACTTCGTGTACTTCATTACCAACATGACGGTCTTTTATCTGGCGGAACAGATGTTACTGGAAAATTCCAAAATCTAATCGGAATGCGCGAGAGGCCAGTTGCAGGAGTGACTGTATCTGGCAGATCAGTCCGAAATACTCCCCATATATTGAGGGATTTATCAGTCGATTTAGGTTCTGAGGATGTTAATATACAAGCTGTTTCTAGTGGTCTTGATAGCATCACTTTTTATGTTGATCATGCGGATTCGAAAAGAACAGAATCTAGTTTACACACTGCTGTAATCAATACACCTGTTCTTTCTAGTGTAACTGTAGACTCTCCCATCGCAGTAATCAGAGTCACTGGCGGGATAGATACTAACCAAACACTACTACTAGAAAAATTATTTTCGGAATTATCTTCGAACACCATCGATATAAAAGATATAATCACTAGTGCAACTTCAATCGGTATTTTTGTAAACTGGAATCAACGCAAAGAAACATTGGAAATAGTCCAGAAAATTTTTGACTTGAAAGAGAACAAAGGTTTTCAAGTGCGAAAATAGTTTTATTTATCCTTCACGACGCTACCGTTGACTACGCCAATATCTATCATTTCTCCCACTGTCACACCAATAGAACACACTGGAAATTCAAAACCCAATGTGTGTATCTTCTCCGCAATTCTTTCAGCAGAATCTCTCTCAAATTCATATTCGCACGGGATATTTTTTTCATATGTAGAAACCAACATCGTTCGATCCACAGTCTGCACATCTATCCCATTCTTCCGCACCACTCCTATGACTGATTTCTCCCCAATAATCCCTGCAATTCTTGGAGTATCGTATGCGTCTTTTTCATAATCCAATGCCAACAAAACCGTTGATAAAGCATCACGTGGGGATACTCCAATAGATATTTTCTCTCTTATAGGGTCAACATGGCTTCCATTCCCTATCACAACACATTTTCCTTCCACGCCTAAACAGTTATACGATATATACGGGTTATCTGTGTCCGGTGCATCTAAAGTTGGACCCACTACCCAACCATTCCCTCCTTCTATCATTTGTCTTTCTGGAAAAGACCGAGAACAGACACAATATCCTCCAAACCCTTTCCCAATTATGATAAAACGTCCTATATACATATTCAACAATCCACCCAAGTTTAAATAGCGAGAGACAGATTTGAACTGCCGACCTTCGGGTTATGAGCCCGACGAAATATCCTGGCTATTCCATCTCGCTGTATTTTTCCAAAGTAAGGAAGAAGATATAAGTATACTCTTCGGAATTAGCATTTTCCATAAACTATAGGTAATAAAAATATTTTTATTAAATTTAACCTCTTTGTGCAACAATAACCTTTAAACATCAACCAGATCAAACCCCTTGTTAGGAGTCCCATGGGGTAGTGGCCAATCCTGTCGCGTTCTGGGCGCGACGACCTCGGTTCGAATCCGGGTGGGACTATCGAACCCTGCGATATATGCATCGGAATCTTAATGGATTATCCATTTAAACTATAACTACATGTCCGTAGATTTAGTTATTAAAAACGGAACAATTCATACTTCTAATAATAGTTATGCAGCTGATATAGCGATTAAAGATGGAATAATTGTGCATATAGGCTCTTCTGTAACCACTCCCTCATCAACCGAAATAATAGATGCCACTGGAAAAGAAATTTTACCTGGATTGGTCAATCAACATGTCCATTTCAGAGAGCCTGGTCAAACTCATAAAGAGGACTTTGAGAAAGGATCCCAAGCAGCAGCAGCCGGAGGCTACACCATGTACATGGACATGCCAAACTGCACGCCCATAACAAATACACTCGAACGTTACCAAGATAAAGTTGCTATGGCATCTGAAAAATCTTTAATTGACCACAATAGCTGGGCCGGGGCAACAGACCCAGACGAAGTTGTTAAGATTTATAAAAATACTGGAAATCTAGGATTTAAGATATTTATGCATCGACACCCAGAAGTAGATTATCCTTATGTCCCCGAATTAGCTGTTTATGAAACCGACAGGCTATACAATATTTTCGACGCCATTGCAAAAATGGATAAGAATATTCCTATATCTCTCCACCCATCTGATGTGCCCTTAGCAGATGAGCTTTTTTACCGTCTCAAAGCAATGGGGGCAGATGATTATTCTGCATTGCGTGAAGGAAAAGATGGTATGAACATGACATTAGGGTGTTTTGAAGCTGCGTTTCTCGCCCGAATAACTGGACTAAAACATCTAAACATTCTACATCTAGGGTTCAATGAAATCACACCAAGCCCTCATCTAGAGTTTGAAAACCGTGTTACATTAGTTGACCTTGTAAGACAACTAAAAAGCTGGGGTTGGGATCTACATGCAGAAGCAGAAGCATCGACATTCCTTCAACGAGATCCTAGCGTCAACTGGAAACGAAGATGGTACACACCAGACAATGAAAAACTTTGGGAAGCTCTCGACGACGAAGTTTTTGATTTAATGTTAATCGAACATGCTCCTCAATTAGAGGAAGAGGCAAACAAATCAGATGTTTGGGATGCTGCTTCTGGACTTTTAGGGGCGCAGGATTTCTTACCACTTATTCTGACAGAAGTCAATAATGGCAGATTGACTCTAAATAAACTAGTAAAAATGACTTCCGAAAACCCTGCAAAATTCCTAGGAATATACCCTAAGAAAGGGGCAATACAAGTAGGGTCTGATGCGGATATAACCATCGTAGATTTAAACAGAAAATCTGTTATAGATGAATCCAAAACTTTCGCCAAAGCTGGATGGTCTAGTTTTGATGGCTACGATGTAATTGGGGTTCCAACACAAACAATTGTTCGGGGAACTGTTGTCTATGACGAAGGTAAAATAACTGCCGATCCTGGATACGGAAAGTACATAGATAAAAACGAGTATCGTTAATTTCTTTTATATCTCTTCGATAATTTTTAACCCTTCAAATTTAAGGTGTGCTTCAAACCATTCTACTATCTGTGGACCAATTGAATTGATATATTTCCCATAAGCAGCATAATGCGAAGTCCCTCTTTGTATTATAAGTTTTTTGGGCGAAGTTGCCTTTTCATATAATCGAATAGTTTGGCGCTCTGGAGTCGTGTCGTCGTTCTCAACACAAATAAACAAAACCCCACCATCTATCTGATCAACAACATCC